>CAUPNA010000064.1:0-22861 GCA_963512475.1 uncultured Undibacterium sp. | reverse complement strand
CATGAAGTTCAACCGATGACGATCATTGTCAATGGAATCTTCTTCACTGAGTTTAGCTGTCTTTACACTCAACCCGATTGCGCCCTAAGTCCTTGGCGCGGTATAGCTGCCTATCTGCAACCATAATGAGTTCATTCTGATCCTCCATATCATGCTTCGATGTGGCGACGCCTATGCTGACCGTAATCTGTAAGTTTTTACTTTCAAAAGGTATGACGAGGCTTTGTATTGTTAGGCGCAATCGCTCTAAAATTATCTTGGCCTCGTCTATGCTGGTACCTGGTAGTAACAAGGCAAATTCCTCACCACCGTATCGACAGACTGTATCGATTTGACGCAGAGAATGTGGCAGGGTCGTAGCAAGTAGTCTTAAGACCTGATCGCCAGCAGCGTGTCCGTGGACATCATTGACGGACTTAAAGTGGTCGATGTCGAGCATCGCTACGACGAAGGGACGATCAAATTTGCCAAAACGTTGCCATTCATCTGCCAGAATGTTTTCGAAGTAGGCGCGATTGTGCAGGCCGGTCAGCGTGTCGTGAATTGCTTTTTGTTGCCAACTCTCGCTGATTGCCAATGACAGATCCAATTGTCGCTGTTGAATCGAAACACTTTGCGTTGCTAGTGTCGTAAATAGGATAAAACTGACCAATAAAAAATGTCCCTGGTCTTGATTTGCTATCAAGAACGGCCCTAAGTTTTTGGTGCTTAAAGTCAGTAATAGTACGGTTGCACTCAATAATAAGGCACTGACCGTGACCGCTTTAACGCGATAAGCCAGAAACAATGCCGTCGCGGGCAAAATATAAATAGCGCCAGCTAAACCATGAAACGCTAGCCAGACACCGCCCAATGCCAGACCAATCAGTACTAGATTTGACCAACTCGCGTTTGACCAATGCTGCTGCCTTTCTACACTAGAGCGCCAGTCAGCATACAAGGGATAAATGAGAAGTATGCCCAAGCTATCTGCTGCAATGATTTTCGCCAAAAAAATGAAGTACTGGTCGAGCTTTAAATAAGATCCCAGCACCAAGTTGCTGACGATAATAACGCCCGAACACAAGGTCGGTAGAAAGCATACATAGAACATAAACTTGAACAAGTCCGTCGCTCGTTGCAGACCGCCACGGAATTGCTTTTGTAGTACCGTGGCAGAAAGCCAAGGGGTCAAGGCATCCGCGATCGCGGAAATTGCTGTGTGTAGATTGCCAGTGAAAAAATCGGCTTGTTGCATACCCTGCCAATTGGCAAGAAAACTCGCTGCAGCGATCCAAATCAGGGCGCGATTTCTTTCGGTCAATACCATCACTAAGCCTATGCCAGCCGGCAGCCATAGCAGTGTAATATTGGACGGTTGTAATGCGAAAACTGCCATGCCGAAGCGCGCAGTCAAAAAATACATGATGCTTAGTAAGAGTAGGCTAAGTGTCGGCATGTATTATTTTTTGGACGAAGGTGATGAAACTCAATTAAAAAAAATTGCTCTTAACATACTACACATAAGTCTACGGTGCTTATTGCTGTGGCTCAAGATTTTTGTTCCTTATTGCTGGTTTTATGCCTATTCAGCCGAGTTCTGTGACTGGGCGGTAACATGGCGTAGAGATAATTAAGTTTAATACTGTACAAAATAGAATTGAAAAATGGTCGGTGTTAGGGATTAAGTAGTTTTTGGCTTGGAAGATACGATATGCTAGCCATACAAGTTTGTGCTACTTTATTCTGAAATCACGTAGTCGAACGGATGCCACGACTTATTCTTTCTTGTCGACGGGAATGTCATGAACCAACTTAGATTATTGTGCGCGCTGTGTTTGTTGCTCTGCGGTGTGCTGCCGGCTTTTGCCAAAGAAGTGATTAAGGTCTACACCTATCACTTGAAACCACCGCTCGTTGTCAGGGAGGCGACTAAAGAAGGTCTCTATTATGATGAACTGAATTACTTTAATAAACATAGCACTGAATACCAATTTGAACTCCATTATTTACCGCGACGTAGACTCGATTTACTAGTGAATTCTAATTCCTTAGACGGTCTGGTAATCGGTGTCAGTCCCATTTGGTTTGGCGATAAGCAGGAAACTAAATATCTGTGGACCACTAGTTTACTCAATGATGTGGATGAGGTGATATCGAGCGGGACACATCCATTTGAATTCACTACATTAGAATCACTTAATGGAATGCGTGTGGGATTGGTGCGCGGTTACTACTATTTTGGTGTGAGTGAAATGGCGCAAAAGGGACAGCTTATTCGCGATGATGCCAGCAGCGAAGATCATAATTTTAAAAAGCTATTGGCGAACCGCATCAATGTCGCAATCATCAGTCGTTCTAACCATGATTTTGTGATGAAATATAATCCTGAGTTTGTCGGCAAGTTTCATATTTCGAAGAAACCACATGATCAATATGAAAGAAGAATTATGCTGCCACTCAAGTATGCCAAAGTGCAACATGTCCTCAATCGGATTCTGGCACGACAACACCGAGATCCCGCCTGGAAAGATGTGATGGCAAAGTATCGTTGAATCAAAAAAATATACGGCACGACATCGATGTTCAATGTGAAAAACTCAACATCTTTCAGATGAAACATTCATCTGAAAGATGTTTTTTCGATGTAAACAACGAGGTAGTAAGCTAATTATTCTGTTGCAGGGACTTTGTTGCCTTCGCTATGTTGCGCTATTTTTTCTGGATGCAATGCAGAAGATAACTCAACCAGTCGCACGAATTCTGCGCGATGTCCGTAGCGATCATTGCCACGGGCAGAGTTCGCCAAGGCCAGAATTTCTTTCGGACCAAAATTTTCAATCAGACTGCTACCGCGCAGCCATTGTGCCCAGGCGACGACGGCGGTAGCGAAACGAAAGTCCTGATCAGCCGCACGGATAGTTGGCAACATCCTAGCTTGTTGTATCGGTGTTTCTATCAACTGACTTTGTTCGCTACCTGGTTGTTTGTAGCGTAGCTTTAACCATGCCAGTTCTTGCTTGCTGGCACCGTTGATTGCCTTGTCCGCCTTATCTGCCTGATAGCGCAAAGGATCTACATTAGCTTTACTGCCTTGCGGTACGATTTCATACAATGCGGTTACCGTATGTCCGGAGCCGATATCACCTGCATCCACTTTGTCGTTGTTGAATTGTTCCCGCGTCAGTGCGCGCAATTCATAGCCTATCAATCGATATTCTTTGACTAGGGCAGGGTTAAATTCCAATTGCAATTTCAAATCCTGTGCAATAGTCGCTAATGTGGATGTGTATTCGTTAACTAGCACTTTATGGGCTTCTTGCAGGCTATCTAAATAGTGATAGCTGCCATTGCCATTGTCCGCCAGTTTTTTCATCAACGCTTCGTTGTAATTGCTATCGCCTACGCCCAGTGTGCTTAAACTAATGCCAGCTTTGCGTTCGCGTTCTACCAAAGATTTTAAGTCTTTATCATTGGTCACTCCGATGTTCAAATCGCCATCGGTAGCTAACAGCACGCGATTGATGCCGCCGTCGATTTTCGCTGCGTGAGCTTGAGCGTAAGCGAGCTTAATACCCGCTTCGCCGTTGGTGCCACCACCTGCTGACAATTGATCGATCGCCAGATTGATTTTATCTTTTTGATTGCCAGGTGTCGGCGTCAATACAACTTGAGTACCGTTCGCATAACTGATCAAGCTGACACGATCTTGTGCTCTCAATTGTGTCGTTAGTAGTTTTAAAGCGCTTCTGACTAAGGGCAGGCGATCTTGTGGTGACATAGAGCCTGATACATCGACTAGAAACACTAGATTCGCGGCCGGCAAACTTTCTTTCGCAATGTCCTTACCTTTAATCGCAATACGAAGTAATTGACGTTTTGTATTCCACGGCGATGCAGTCAATTGTGTGTTGACGCTGAATGGATGGGCGTCGTCCTTATTTGGCAGCGCGTAGTCATAAGAAAAATAATTGACGAGTTCCTCTGCTCTTACCGCATCGGGGTTGGGCAGTTGACCTTGCTGTATAAAACGCCGCACGTTCGCATAACTGCCGGTATCCACATCGGCGCTAAACGTAGAGACGGGATCTTCGGCAACACGCTTCCAGCTGTTTTCTTGATAGCTTTGATATTTTGCCGTGTCTTGTACATGACTTTTTACGCTCCCTTGTGCGGTGATTATCGGTGCTTCGCGCATAGTTGGCGCGTAGTTCGCAGCCTTGGCTGGAGTGATCATCATCTCTGCTGGTGGAAGATAAGCAGGTGGTGGTGCGGCAGGTTCTGGCGCAGACATGGATACAGACGCTGGCATGAACACGCGCTCTGACTGTCTCGCTGCTATTACAGCATCTTGTCTTTCGCCCGGTTTTCTCAGTTCAGACGCAGGCATTTTTTGTTCTACGATTACGGCTTCCACTGCCAATTTTTGTTTTGCCTTTGCGTCAGCTTTGGCTTGAACCTCGTCACCTGATTCAAGTTGGCTAGATGCGCTACATGCCATCAAGATGCTTGAAGTGGCGAGTATCAAAAGTCGATTGCGATTTTGTGAGAGTAGGTGATGTCGATTGTTTTTCATGATAGATCCTTGTCGATTGAGTTGTTGAAGTGTCGTTTTTTTAAATATCAATTCAGTGTCCAAACGTATTGCAACTTGGCCCAGGATTTTTCTGGTACGCCGTCGATAGAGCCAGGTTTGAATTTGCATAAACTCAAGCCCTGAATTGCTGCCTTATCGAGTGCCCTTGAACCACTGGATTTTTCTACTTTGCTCTCCAATACTCGACCATCAGTGCCTATCAGCATTGCCAAGTTCACGGTGCCTTCCTCGGCAGTGCGAATCGAGCTAGCTGGGTATTCTGGTTTTTCGCAGGCATTTGAATCGACTTGCGCGGCGATATGAACTGGTGCACGTGCCGTGGCAATTTCCGTTTTTATCGGACCACCCGTTGTTGGTGGTGTGCGCTCGAATTCTTTATGTTCGACCTTGTCGCCTTCCTTTACTGTGATCTTCGGTGTGTCGTCTCTTGCAACTTCGACGAAAGGCGGTTGAATGACAGGAATCGTCGGCGTTGTTTTAGGTGGCTCTTTCAACTTTAGCGGTTCTTCGATTTTTAATGGCGGGTCTACGCGAACATAGTCGATGATCGTCGGCTGGCTTATGTCGATTACATTGCTCGCTTGCAGACCTAAACCGAGTGCGATTGCATGCAAAACACCTGTGATCAACAAAGAAGACATTTTTCTGCGAGGGGCTTGACCATACTGCGCTTGTCCAAAGTTGTAAGTAGTCATGATGAACTCCTGATAGCGTGAAATTGGAAAAATAGGTTTACCGCTGTTGCTAGTCTCACGATGTGCTTAGGAAGTCTTATTTGCTCATCGTTAGAAATATAATATGCTAGTAACTAGTAAAAATAAAGATAAATTTTGGAGTTAATTTTGCTTTGTTATAGTTGTTTTGCTTCGATTCTTTATTTATCTCTTTTAAATCAAAGGCTTATTGATGTGCAAAATTTGACAAATATTTGCTAGTGACTAGCAAATAAACTCAATTAAATTGCTATTTACTAGTAAAATGACTTCTATGAATAGGTATTTTGCGGTGTGGACTTACATCAGCTCAGGAGAGAAACATGTCAAATCAAGCAATTCAAGCAAATCAAACCACGCCAAGCAATCCTCACAAAAACTCAGATAAATCAATACGGGTTTTGTTAGCCGATGATCATCCCATCGTGATGACGGGGTTTGCGATGTCGCTAGCGGCGGAAGGTATGGACGTTGTGGGGCAGGCCAAAACGCCGCAAGAAGCGGTTGAACAATATGCTGTCTTGCAACCCGATGTGGTCGTGCTCGATATCCGTTTTGGCTCGGAGATGACGGGCTTGGATGCAGCTAAACATATTTTGGAAAAACAACCGGAAGCGCAGATTGTGTTCCTGAGTCAGTTCGATCAAGATGCCTTGATCAAAGAGACTTATCGTTTAGGCGCAAAAGCGTTTGTGACGAAAGACTGTGACCCCGCCGATCTGGCAGTCGCGGTGCAAAGGGCCAGCCAGGGAGCGTTGTACTTTATGCCGCAAATCGCCGAGCGCTTAGCCAATCTCTCAGTGCGGGGTGATGCCTCGCCACAAACCTTGCTTGATGAACGTAGTTTGGAAATTTTTAAAATGATGGCAGAAGGCCTAACCAATGTTGAGATCGCAGAAAAACTCGACCTCTCACAAAAAACCATCAGCAACATCAGTCAAGCCGTTAAAGAAAAGCTCGGTATACATCGACCGGCCTTGATTACTAAACTAGCGATGAAACATGGTTTGATTGAGCCATGAGATTGAATATGGATAACATGCCAGAAACCAAGAGAACCCAACTCAGCGAACCGGTTTTCTTTAAAAAACTGCTGTTATGGCGCAATTGGAGCATACGCACTCGCTTGACTGTGATCGCTGTTTTTCCCGTGGTGTATTTATTCTTCTCACTAGTTTCTTACTCTTACTACGCTCGTGTGACCGAAGTCGAAGAGGAATTAAATAGTCGCGCTAAAACCATCACCACCGCCTTAGCCGATGGTGTGGAATACAACATCACCGCTGGTAATCTGCAAGGCATCAAACACATGATTTATAGCGTGATCCAATCGGATCGCGGTATCTATCGCATTGATATTTTTGACGCCAATAAAAAAGAACTAAGTCATGTAGAAAACGCGGGGAAAGCCAAGCCAGAAATTAATTTCGTGGAGTTGCCGATCCGGCGCCATATGGTGTGGGTAAACTTGCATACGGAGACCGCGGATGAACTAGCAAAGCTTGATAATTCAAAGGAGAAGAGTCAGGTCTTGGGCTATGTGCGCGTCACCATGACCAAATCCTATCTGCTGAGCAAACAGCGTTATCGCTTCGCCATTGAAATGTTGATGTCAGTATTAGCACTCTCAGTCAGCGCCTGGTTAGCGTGGTATCTGTCGAACAGTTTGACTAAGCCTATGCATGGTGCGATTGAAGCTTTGCGCGATATCAGTGCAGGTCGCACCGAAACGCAAATTAAGATTTCAGATGGCGGCGAAATCGGTGAACTACAAAGCTCCATCAACGAGATGGCGCAAAGCCTACATCGGTCACAAACCCATTTGGAAAATACGGTGGCCGAACGCACTAAAGAGCTGATCGCGTCGCGCAATGAGGCACTGAAAGCCGACGCCGAGAAACGTCGCCTGATTCATAAAGTCAATGCCATCGTCGAAAACGAACGCCAAAGTATCGCGATAGAGATTCATGATGAGCTCAATGCCTCATTGATCGCAGTGCGTTTAGAGTCAGAACGTATTGCTAAAATTGCCGCCAAAGCAGAAAGCGATGAACGCTACACGCCAGTGTTTCATGAGATACAAGACAGAGCAAAAGCAGTAGTTAAACTGGCTCTGGATTTATATGCGAATGGTAGAAATCTGGTACGTCGTTTGCGCCCTGAAGTGTTAGATATGCTGGGTTTAGAAGGGGCGATTGAAGAGATGTTGCGCTTGTACAATGCCGCGCATGAAGAATGCCATTTTGATTTTTCTTCGGAAGGTGACTTCGCGCAACTTGATTCAGATTTGGCCATTTCAGCTTATCGCATCGTGCAGGAAGCCTGCTCCAATGTACTTAAACACGCGCAAGCAAAACAAGTGGAAATTACCTTGCAGATGGAATTGAAAAACGTGTCCGGCAAATCGGTATTGAAAATTGGCGTGACCGATGATGGTAAAGGATTCGATACCGGGCAAGTCGCCGATGGTGTAGGGCTTAGTGGTATGCGTGAGCGCGTATTGGCGTGGGGTGGTGAGTTTAATTTGAGTAGTCAGGTGGGTGAGGGGACGAATATTGTGATTGAGTTGCCCGTCGAATTATTGATCTAGAAATATTGGCTTAGAAAATCAAAGGGTGCGCCGTGCGCACCCCCATTGTTCAAGTCAATACAAGACTACCGTAGTATTTCAACGCCCACCAAACAAGGAAGAGAATTGCTGCAGCATCGCTGCCGGATTAATATTGTCAGCATCGGCGATTTGCCCATTTGGCGTCAGCTGATCAATCAGACCCGGCAAAATTGCAGCCAAACCTCCAGCAGTGTCTGAATGTGACATTCCACTTGCTTCCGCTAATTGATTTAAATGACCACCGCCTAAAGCTTGCTGAATTTGCTCTGCTGAAATCGGTAAATTTTGCCCCGTACTTACCCAGCTGGCAATCACTTCACCCAAGCCTGCATTTTGAAATGCACCAATCAAACCCTGCAAGCCACCACCATTTTGTGTCTGGCTTAACATGCCCAAAGCCGCTTGGACTAAATTCCCCTGAGAGCCTCCCGACCCTTGTTGCGCATTACCTAATATACCCAAAGCGGCGTCTAATAAACCCATGATGTTTCCTTTCTTGGTGAAGTGAGCTGCTATGGTAAATCAAAAACCACTTATCAATTGTGAACGATGTTTTCAGCAAGTCGTATCTTTGTTTTAAAATGATAGATCATCTTCGGATGATAAGAACATAAACGAAAAAAACTACCACCATGAATGACTTAAAATTTAGATTGGCCACTTCCGCAGATATTCCAGCCATGTCCAAGATTCGTCTGTCTGTACGTGAAAATGTATTGTCGAATCCCGCATTGGTCACCCAGCAAATGTATGAGGATTATCTTGACTCCTTAGGCCGCGGTTGGGTGTGTGAATTTCATGGAAAAATTATTGGATTCTCGTACGCAGCTATTGTGGATTATTCGATTTGGGCGCTGTTTGTTGATCCAGAACATGAAGGCATCGGTACAGGTAAGCAATTGCTCCACTTGGCGACGCAATGGTTGTTCGAGAATGGTGCAATAACGATCAAACTAGGCACCAGCCCAGACTCAAGAGCAGAACGTTTCTATCTTGCGCAAGGATGGACGCGAGGAGAGATGAAGAACGAGGGTGAAGTGTGTTTTACATTGGAGCGAGTCGCAGGCCAAGTATAAAAGCGCAGCGACAATGAGTTCCATCCAAGTGCAACGTACGTAAATAGCGTGTATAAAAAAAGTCAGCCTATCATTAGTTGACATATTTGAAAATCGGACTTCGCTGCCGTGGATGGTCGTGAATATTCGTAAAAAAGGAATTTCTCATCAGGTGGGAAATTCCTTTCGGATTGGTATATGTAGACCTAAATTTTACTGCACCATAAGTCCTACAGTTTCAATTTGACCGCCCGCAGCTGACGTTCCTTGTTTTGCGCTGTCTTTAAGGCTAGTTCAAAATCGCTGGCTTTTGCCATCGTTTTTGGTTTGCGTAATGCCTTTTCTGCGTCCTCTGCAGAAATCTCTTCAACCACTCTAAATCCTTCTAAAGAACCGATAAAGTCACTACTGGTCGAGCCGCGTTGAATACTCGCTTGTACAGGCCAATGCCAAGAGCCGCCTCGCAAAGTCCGTTTTTTACAGTCGCCGTCCAGACGCGCACTGCCATCGACTGGTGCATTTTCATAGCCTCGGGTGAAGCAGTCTTCGACGAACTCATTGATATTGCCTATCATGTCGTACAAGCCAAAGACATTTGCTTGATACATGCCAACGATGCTGGCGTAGTCAGATTGGTCGTCGCAAGCGAGTACGCCGATGTGGTTTATCGACTCTAAACCATCATAGTCACGTTTGATCGCGGCTTCCGCTGAACGATCGGCGACGTTGGCGTACGTGCATGCTTTAGCTCTGTCAGCCTCTTCACCCCAGTAAAATGTGCCTGTGGTATTGGCCTTTGCCGCATATTCCCACTCGGCTTCGGTTGGCAATCGGTAATTTTTACCAGTCTCTTTGGCTAACCATTTTGTGTAAGCTTTGGCACCTTCAAAGCCGATGCAAGTGACGGGTTCGAATTCGCTTGCCGAATGCTTGTTACCTGCCCAACTACCATCGATTTTGTCAAACCATTCCTTACTTGCCATTTGTATGCAGCTCGTTGGCGCGGCGTAATTGGTCGCGGCAACAAAGCGAGAAAATTCTTTCACTGTCACTTCATACATACCCATGCGAAAGGGTTTAATCGACACTTGATGCGCTGGGCTGGAAGTTTTTATTGGCTGTAATTGATGTGCCCGACCGGCCAACACTTCGCCATCTGTACCCATAGAAAATTGCCCTCCAGGTAGCGTTTTCATGAGCGGTTCAATTGGGAGGGTACTTGGCTTTTCATTAGCGTTGGCGATCCCCATTGTTGAAAAATAAAGTGCCGTACTGATCAATGACATTGAAAAATTTCGCATTGTTTCTTTCCTAAATAGTGTTTTGTAAAAGTCAGAGGTACGAGCTGGCTTCGGCATATTCTCGACCTGGTTGACGACACGGATTGAAACAAAAGCACCCAATTTAGTCCTATAAATTATCTATTTTTTACGTTTATAGAAAAAATATAGAAAAATCGCGATAGATTTTTAATTAAATGCTACTTTTATCTGGCTAAAGCGAACTTTGGCTATGCATTACGACAGCTGTTGCGGTGTACACTCGCCGCTGCGAAAAAAAGATTTCTATAGATGCAGATGATTTATTACTTCCAACAATATCAGTTTGATAGCGAAAAACTCATTCTCTCCAAGGATGAGCAAGTGCTTAATCTGCGGAATAATGAGGCAAAATTATTAGGCTTTTTTCTAAGTCATGCGCAGGAAGTTCTCAGTAAAGAACAAATCCTGGATGCGGTATGGACTGATAAAGTGGTTGGCGATCAGGCCGTTTTTCAAGCCATCAGCAATTTGCGCCAACAGTTTGGTGATGATGCTATCCGGACTTTTTCTAAAAAAGGCTATCAATGGCAGATCGCTTTGAACGCGCCAAGCAACACGAGCTCGGAAACAGGAGCAGAGTCCTCCAACACGCCAAACTTAGCTGCAGTATCACCAGCACGTCATCATTTTCTCAAATTCGCTATCATCGGCACACTCATCTTGGTCGCCTGCTTGTTGCTTTGGCGCGCCCCTTGGCAGCAAAAGCGCATTGAAGAACTCGCTGTAAATGCCAAAGCAGAAATGAAGGACATGCCTATCCATTTGAGTCTTAAGTTGTTTCAACTCAATGCCAAAGGTACAGCAGTTGAATCTGCTACCGAGATGCAACAGGCTTTCACAACCCAATTGCAAAAAACATCCGCATATATAGTTTCGCAACCAGAAAGCACTGTGACCGAAGCGCAGATGCAGGCATCGCCTCAGACTTATTGGCGCGCTATGCCTGGTAACAATGCAGGTACTAAGATTTTAATCAGTGGCCGACTCAGTCATTTCGCGGGGAAATATCAGCTAGCATTACTCATCCAAGGCAAAGAAAACCAATGGCGGGTGCATTTGCAAGATCAAGATTTGGCGGCACTGAATCAACAGTTGCTGCAATTGCTCTCTCGAATTTTGCCGATAAAACTATTGTGGGAAGCAAAAGATCAACGCTTGGTTAACGCGCAATTGCAATTGCTGCTCAATGACCACGCTGATGATCTGAATATTCAAAAAGCCTTAGTATCGAATTTGCTCAATATCGGTGATTTGCAAACAGCCCAGCTACGCAGTGAAGACATGCTGCGTAAAGCCATTCTGCAACAAGATCAGGCTCAACAGGTCGCTGCACTCGATATGCAAGCCCGAATCGCTTTTAATGACATGAAATTGGCGCAAGCCGAGTCCATTTTGGATCGTGCACTAGACATTGCTAAACAATCGCAAGACGTTCATTTGCAAGCGCGGAGTCTGGAGCGTTACTTTATGATTTTCTATGCCAAGCACCAATTCGAACCCTTGGAAGAAAATTTATTGCGCGCTCTAGCCTTGGCACGCAGCATTCGAGCGCAAGCATTAGAAGCGAATTTGATGATGGCGCTCACCATTGCGAGCTACAAATTCTCATTAGATACCAAGAAGACGTATTACTTCGGTCAGGCACAAAGCTTATTCGATGAACTAGGCTTAGCACCAGAAAACTATGCTGAACTCGAATTCCTATCTGGTATCAATTCTAAGGACCAACAGCAAGCCGAAAAATTATTCCTAAAAGCCCTACAACGCTTTAAACCGGAACAAAAAGTCGTCGCTAAAGAGCGACTACAAGAACAGCTAGTAAAACTCTATCTCAAACAAAATCGTCATCAGCAAGCATGGTCCTTATTGCCGGAAGATGATAAAGCATCGAATGCAGAAAAATTACTCAAGGCGACGATACTCGTCTATCAAAAAAATAATGCTGCGGCATTAACTGCCGCGCACCAAGTTTTCCAGTCCAGTAACTTGAGTGGGGAATATCACCTGTCTTTAGACGCTAGTCTATTGCTAGTCAAGCTCTTTCAAAGCCAAAGCCAAAGCCAAAGCCAAACAGCGCAGTCCAAGAAATATGCCGACTTCATCCAGAAGAATGCCACTCCGCAATGGCGACGACAACACGCCACGGAGATGACGGCCTTGGGGATTGGCTGAGAGATCTAGGGTCTGTTGACATATATTTTAGGCAAGCGAATGCGCGCAAATGAGCACAGGGCTAGGCTATCGCTATGGGAAAGTTCCCTTGTAAGGGAACTTCGTTACGTCAGCGAACAGCATGCTGTCCGAAACCCTGACTACACCGCAAGCTGCGCAGTAGCGGGTTTTAAACACCATGCACTATAAGCAGATTGCAACAACGCCGTGTGCTCATTTGAGCCATTCCCGGAGGGTTTCAATCAAAACGCACGATGGACAGCGTTGCATCTCTTGCTGGGGCGCCCAGCCGCAGCGGCGAGATGCGCCTTACCATCCTGCGTTTTGGTTCAAACGCTTGGCTAAAATATATGTCAACAGACCCTAGATTTAAGTAAGGCAACAAATTCATTGGTTTCGTTTCATCCGGCCATTATGACTATAAAGGAGATTATTTATGATAAAAGGATCTTGCCTTTGCGGCGCCGTACATTGGATGTTCGTTGGGGAGCCAGATGGCGCAACCGCCTGCAACTGCACAGCCTGCCGTCGCTATGGTGTGCTGTGGGCTTATGATTACGAAAATGAAGGCATAAGCGTTAGCGGCGAAACTAGAGCCTATGTGCGTGGCAAAGCGCTTGAGTTTCATTTTTGTCCTAATTGCGGCTGTGTGGCCTTTTGGCGTAGTTTGCAACTGGATGAACAGCGGCGGCGTCGTATTGCAGTCAATTTACGATTGGCGGAGCCAGCAGCGGTGGCGCAGATTCCGATCGATCATTTTGATGGACTTGACACTTTTGACGACCTGCCGCGTGATGGAAAGTGTGTTGCTGATTATTGGTTTTGATTTATGCTATTCGACGTTCTCGTTCATCGGTCAAGCTACATGAAGAAATTTCAGAAAAATTGGATCTCCTTGGCGGGCTTCATCGCATTGTTAGGTGTTGCCATTCACATTGCGGCGATCTTTGGCGGCCCAAGCTGGTATGCGTATTTTGGCGCACCGGCTAGCGTAGTGGAATCCGCTCGCAACGGCACTTGGCTTGCGCCTGTTGGAGCCTTAGTCATCGCAGGCTTAATGGCGATCTGCGCGGCTTATGCGTTTTCTGCACTTGGAGTAATACGTCGCCTGCCATTGTTACGGACGGGCTTGGCGGGCATGGCAATTATCTGCCTGTTGCGCGCACTGGTGTTGTGGCCCTTGATGATTAATCATCCGGATTTACGCAATACTTTCGAGATTGTTGCTGCTATCGTGTGGGGATTGGCTGGTGTGGGGTTTGTGTTTGGATTTCGTTGGGTGCATCTGAATCATCGGTAATTGATTTCAAAAACAGCTCGTGCCGCTAAATCATCGAGCACCTAGATTCATCTTGTTCTGGTCTACCAATACAAAGTCGATTTTCTTTGCGGTGGAAAGTCAGTGCGGTAAATTTTTAAAATTTTTACCGTGTGAGTGATAATTATTTTTCTCGCAAACCGCATAGAATGCTGCCGAGATGTGCATGTATTTACAAAGAAAAAGTATACTTCAGTCGTTTTTTTCTATTTGTTAGTCGTCTGCCGTTGCAAGTGAGATTAATCCGTTTATTCAAGAGAGAATAATTATGAAATGCCCAATATGTGAGAATGCTAACTTGGTGATGTCGGAGCGCCAAGGAATAGAGATTGATTATTGTCCGCAATGCCGCGGCGTTTGGTTGGATCGCGGTGAGTTAGATAAGATTATTGAACGTTCTGCAGTTGTGCCACCTGCACCCCACGTAGAGCCGAAAATTCCTGCGCAAGTTCAGCCGCAGTCTTATCCTCAGCAGCAACCACAGTCTTATCCACAACAACAGCCATACCCACAACAACAGCCATACCCACAACAACAGCGACATCCAAACAGCTTTGGTCATCAGCAACAGCCACATGGCTATCATAAAAAGAAGAAAGAAGGCTTCTTGTCTGAGTTGTTTGACTTTGATTAATCATTTCAATGTGACGCCATTTTCTTCATGATTAATTTCATGAGGAATTTAACTTTCACGTCATGGCAGTAAATAGGCACGCTACCCATTTTGTAAAAAGGCTTAAATGGCTTTAAATCGGATTCGTTGGTTCAAAGGCCCGATACTTTTTGTGAGTGCGATTTTCGTCTCGATGTTGGCTGGGTGTTCGACCACTGCCGTGGATGCAAGAATGACGTATTGGAGAGCAGAAACGGCAGCACGACTTCCGCTTGGTGCAACTAAGGCACAGGCTGAAGAATTCTTTACAGCACGGGGCGCTGAACTCAAATGCTGTGTTACCGCTCCACCTGGACCGAAATTTCATTTCATAAATGAACGCAGAGTGGGAAGCGGTTTTCTGATGGAGTATGACGTAGTCGTGCTTGTTGAAATTTCAGCCACTGATAAAGTGACCTCAGTGTCAGTTCAACGGTGGGGTGTAGGAATGTAAGGTCAACTTCGGTCAGTGTCATGTTGTACGAATTTGAATTTTTGACACGCAGCGGTGTGTTCTGGTACTTTTCAAAACTCTGAACAAAACGTTAAAAAAGAAAATGCGAGCTACTAGAACTTCAATCTAAGTTGTTTTCTAGCCAGTAATTTAATTACTTCCTACAAACTGGAAATCTTAGCCGGGCTTAAAGGCAGTCGCCCTGCATCCTTTTTCCAAGAAAATAAAACCCGATTCGCTGCGCCGCAGATACGCCCCTGGCAGGCTCCCATGCCGCAACGAGTATGTAGTTTGGCATCGCGCCAGTCGGTATGTTTTTTTAATTCCTGATAGCTGACATCCTCGCAGCGGCATACGATGGTGTCATTAACGCAGAGTTGTTTTAGCTCGGGGCGTAAGGCAAAACTACGATGCAGGCGCGCTGCGAATGCTTGCCATTTCTTGCGATCATTGAAATGTTTTTGCGCTTTGGCATTTTGTCCGCTCGCTGCATATCCTGCGATGCGACCTTCTGCCAGTGCCAGATCAACTCCACCGATTCCTGTGCCTTCGCCAGCGCAATAGATATTTTCTTGGGTGCTGGCTTGCCACTCATTGACGACGACTTTCTCGTAGTTTTCCAGATCTTCGAGTTCGCAATCCAATGCTGCAGCGAGATCGATATTAGGAATCAGTCCATAGCCGCAGGCGAGTAGGTCGCATGGGATTTCTTTCACTTCACCGAGTATCGATACCGTCGCACTGCCAATTTGTTCCTGTGCGGGCAGGGTTAGATCAGTTTGAACCCGTGCTTGTGCACCCTCTACATAACTATCAGCGTGATAGATCACTTGTTTTAAACTACGCCCTAGCTTTAATGCCTGAGAAATTTTGCTAGGCGTGGCTAATAAGCCTAAGGCGAATCGACTAAGCTGGCCAAATTTTGCCTGCTCCAAGATATGCGTTACTTCTGCGCCACGCTCTATCAGGCTGGCGGCCACTGCTAAAAGTAGAGGACCTGTCCCTGCGACGACGACGCGTTTGCCAGCTACCGGATAACCGGCTTTGGATAAAGCTTGTAGGCCACCTGCACCAGTAACACCGGCTAGTGTCCATCCTGGGAATGGCAATAAGAGTTCCCGTGCGCCTGTGCATAATATGATTTTTTTTGCGGTGAAAACTTGCGCCTCTGTTTTTGCTGGGAGTATGCCCTGAGTTTCAACGATGATTTCAATTTCATCGTTTTTATGCGAGGCATGAATTACTTTGGATTGAAAATGAAAACGCACATGGTGGCAATTGTTCAGTGTATTCCACAAGACTACTGCTCTTGGGTCGCTTTGGGTGTGTGCACCGCCACGCCAGATTTGTCCACCAGACATAAAATTATCGTCAATGATATCGACTTGTAGCCCAGATTCCACGGCTGCTGCGGCAGCTGCTAAACCCGCTGGACCCGCACCAATGATGAGGATATCAGTGTTCATGCTAATGCTCCGGTCAAGATCTGCATGTCCTTAGTGACTAGCGTTTGACAAGCTAATTGGTGACGCTGATCGTTAATCGTTACGCGACACTCCTGACAAACACCCATTCCACATAATGGTGCGCGCGGCATACCTGTGACTGATTGCCGTGTGTGGAGCACCTCGCACACTGCGAGCGCTGCTGCAACGCTGATGCCAGGCTCGACCTGATGTCCCTGGCCATTGATCGTGATGAGAATCGTTGCAGAGATATTCAATTCTGCGTTCATGTCTGAGCTTGAGTCGATAGGTATGGGTGATTTCATTTTCACTTCGTTTTTTTAATTGTCGATTAGTGTTGCTGTAAATCTCGCGAAGGCCAGTAGGGTTCAACCGCAATTTTGCTGGTTTGTTGGCAGATTTGGTCTTTTAAAATTTCAGCAGTTGCCAGTGACGTGGTAATGCCCAAGCCTTCGTGTCCGGTCGCCATCCATACGTTCTTGCGGCTTGGATGTGGCCCAATATACGGCAAACCATCAGGCGTTGCTGCACGAAAGCCTGTCCAAGCGCGTATCGCTTTCAAATTTGCCAGAGCCGGTACATAACTAGTCGCCTGCGTTAACATTTTTCTGAGAATGTCGGTGTCGATTTCCTTGTGGGTGACATCAAATTGACGCGACGAACCTATGAATACTTGTCCTGTTGGACGTGGTTGCAAATTGAAGGCTACCGAATCACCATCGGACGCATGAGCGCTTTTGATATAGCCTAATTCTACTAATTGATGCTGAATAAAATTGGGGTAGCGATCGGTAATTATGAGATGACCTTTTTTGTAGCGCAAGGGTAGGTCATTAATCAATTGCCTTGAAGCGATGCCGTTCGCCACGACTACATGCTTGGCAAATAGTTGGCTACCATCGGATAGAACGACACCACCATCTATAAGTTCGCTCACGCTGCTACGATGGTGTACTACCTTACCGGGTTTTGCTGTCAATGCGATATCGAGTAAAATTTTTGCACTCTTGGGTGGATAGACCAAGGCATCTTGTTTGACCAACAAACCGCCTGCTAAACCGGGGCGTAATTCCGGTTCGTGTTGATACAATTTTGTGGCGTTTAATAATTCGGAATCGATACCATGGGCTTGCAGAATATTTAGTTTAGCCTGCGCAGCTGCCATTTCCTCCTCATCTGCGGCGACCCAGATCGTGCCACATTGACTATATTCATGCTTGCTTGATAGCCGCACGTCGTCGCTGACCAGTTCGCGCCATAATTCCAGCGAGTAGCTACTTAGCGCCAGCTCCGCTGGATTGTCATCCATAACGACCAGATGGCCCATACCCGCAGCCGTTGCACCGCCACCTATGCTGCCGGGTTCAATCAGGCATAGTGTGAGACCAGCTTTGGCGAGTGCGGCAGCACAGGCGCAGCCTATGATGCCGCCACCGATAATGATTACATCGTAAGTTTCTAGTTGAGTCATGGTCAGACGTCCTTAGCGTATGCCGTGGACGAAGGGGTCGCGTTCATCGAGTATCAAAGTCGCTTCTGCATTGACGAAAGCCGTGCCGCGTAAAGTTGGGTGGATTTTTCCAGCTTCTTGACTATGTTGGAAGCTGCCTTCAAACACGCTGCCTATGATACTTTCCTGACGCCAGATTTCACCTTCTTTGAGCTTACCATCCGCAGCGAGGCACGCCAATTTTGCGCTGGTGCCTGTACCGCAAGGTGAACGGTCATACGCCTTGCCCGGGCAGAGTACAAAATTTTGGCTGTCATTTTCTGGTGAAGAGGGTGGCGCGAATAATTCTATGTGATCGATTTCCCCTCCATTGTCGCCGGTAATTCCCGCCGCATTGAGTGCTTCACGTACACGCCAAGCAAAACTCGTCAGCGCCTCTACGTTTGCCAGACGCATGTCTTGTCCATGCTCTGCGACCAGAAAGAACCAATTGCCGCCCCAGGCCACGTCGCCAGTGACCGGTCCATGTCCTTCGACTTCAATGGTGACTGAGTGCTTGGCGCGATAAGATGGCACATTGTGTACCGTGACGCTGTGGTCTTCGTGTAGCTCCACGGCCACCGCGCCCACTGGTGTATCGATCTTGTGAACGCCCACATCTAATACGCCCTGATATGCCAGTGTCGCGACCAGACCTATGGTGCCGTGCCCACACATCCCGAGATAGCCAACGTTATTAAAAAAGATGACGCCCACAGAGCATGAGGGATCGTGAGGCCGGCAGAGTAGGGCGCCGACCAAGACATCAGATCCGCGTGGTTCGCATACGACTGCGCTACGTACATGATCAAATTTTTCTTTAAAGACTTTGACGCGTTCCGACAACGGACCATCACCCAGATCAGGACCACCATCAACAATTAAACGTGTCGGTTCGCCACCGGTATGGGAGTCAATAATATGAATTTTCTTGATGGCAGGGTTCATGGTGGATTCTCCGTTGTTGCTGGTTTGAATAGAAGCTAGCTAGTGTAGCGAACAGGCTTAGCGCCGTCTTGCTTATTTGTAGTTTATCGGATGCCGAAATCAGCACAGTCATACCTTCTTTCAGAATGTTAAATAGAATGATCAATTGACTATGCTCTTTTGTATTTTTCATGGTGATTGATTTCGTTCGTCAATTGAGGAACTAAATTTCTGTAAAATGTTCTTAAGTTTTTCTGCAATTAATCCTAACTAGGCAATACATGATGATAGATTTTAGAAGCGATACAGTAACCCGCCCAACAGCAGCAATGCGTGTAGTGATGGCAAATGCCGAAGTTGGGGACGACGTCTATGGTGATGATCCTAGTGTGAATGCATTGGAAGAAAAAATAGCTCATCTCACCGGCAAAGAATCCGCCTTGTTGGTGCCGAGTGGTACGCAGAGTAATTTAATTGCTCTGCTCACTCATTGTGGACGTGGTGATGAATATATCGTCGGACAAAATTATCATACCTATTTGTACGAATCCGGTGGCGCTGCTAGTCTCGGTAGTATCGTTCCTCAACCCGTCGCTGTGGAAGCCGATGGTAGTTTGGATTTGAATAAAATCGAGGCTGTCATTAAACCCCATGATGTACATTACGCCCGCTCTAAATTATTGAGTTTAGAAAATACCCATTTGGGCAAAGTGTTGAGCAATAGTTATTTGCAGTCGGCGATTGAGTTGGCACAGTCGCATCAGATGGCGACTCATCTGGATGGCGCACGGATATTTAATGCGGCGGTGGCGCAGCAGATAGCGGTGAGCGAGATCACCACACCATTTGATACGGTATCGGTGTGTTGCTCTAAAGGTTTGGGCGCACCTATCGGTAGTCTCTTATGTGGGCCCCGTGATTTTATTTTGGCGGCACGTCGTTGGCGCAAAATGGTGGGTGGTGGTATGCGTCAGGCAGGCATTATCGCGGCAGGGATTGATTATGCATTGGATCATCATGTGATGCGTTTGGCGCAAGATCATGCCTTGGCTTTAAAGCTGCAACATGAGTTGAGCCAAATCGCTGAATTAAAAGTGGAAGACGCTCACACCAATATGCTCTATGTAGGATTTGCATCGCAAGAAATAGGCCTGCGGGCGGGCACTTATTTACAAGAACGTGGCATCTTGATTTCGGCAGGAAAGCGCGTGCGTCTAGTGACTCATCTGGATATCAGTAGCGATGATGCGGATAATTTTGTGCATGCTTTGAAACAGTTTTTCCATGCAACGTAACGAGATGCATAGAGGGTTGTCAGTGCCTGATGTATCCTCAACCATGGCTTAATCAAGTCCACATTGGGGCACTGACAGAAAAGCTCCTGAGCTTTAAACATTGCAGTTCGTAGAATGTCACATTGCTTACGTTTGAATTTAGAGGTGATGGTGCGCCGAGCGCACTTATCTATAAATAAAAAAATGCTTCCTTAAACCACCAAATCGACCTGTTGCATTGTCTTGGCTTGACCATCTTCCGTCAGCCATAGCCCTGACGAACGTATCTGTCCATCGCTTTGATTTTGAGAATTTTTAAGCTCGAATGGCGTACTGACATTACCTAAATACAGTGCGCCAACATTGGCTTGCTTTAGGTTTTGTAATTGGTCTTTACCGCTGCCATCCTTGGTCCATACCTGAAGTTTTTGATAGATCGCGTCGTTCTCGTCTATCCAATGATTGCCGTCGCTGTCATAGGCTGCCAGCTCTGCGAAACCATTGCCTGTTCCCGGGCCAAATAATTCCGAGCCATCATTGATTTTGCCATCAGCATTTTTATCAAATGCCAGAAAGCCTGAGCCTTGCACAAAGGAGATATTTTCTTTTTTGCCGTCGGCATTCAGGTCGAAAGCAAATTTTTGTGAGGTGAGTTGCGCGCTATTGCCAGAAAAATTAAGTACCAACGGATCAATTTTTTTAGCATCACCGAAGCGTATCTGCTCACTGCTTTCTTCATGATAACTGCGCTGTAAATTGAAGCTGAGATTAAATTCAATTTTCTTATTATCCGCCGTGGTAATAGTACCGCTGGCTTGAAAGCTACTTTGTTCGGTTTCGGTATAGGAACTTCGCCTTTCAATTTCGACTCCCCAGCCAGCACGTCTCGCCTCTGGCGCAGCAGGTGTCGCTTGATTTGAACTGGTATCCGAAACAGTGGGAGGGCATGCGCAATCTTCGCTTGGCTTCATATCGGCGGGATTTAAGGTCGTAATTTTGCGACCTGTCAGTAGTTCGACTATGTATTTAATGAGTGCATAGCGTGGGTCTTTGGCAATCTCATCATCAATATTCTCAATTGCCTGTACTTCTTGGGTTTGGGCTGAAATCGCGGCGTCAGAGAGCTGTACTTGATCGACTTGTGAACGTTGAGAAATTGGGGGCGCAGAGCGACTTTCTATCGTGTTGTTACGGCGCCCTTCAAAATCGGGACGCTGATCACCTATCCACGCACGCAGTTTCTCTTGCGTCTCAAGTCGTTTGCTAGCGCTGTAATTGCCTTGAAGTTGGATATCTGAACTAGCGATTTTCATGGTGGTATCCCATTCTGCGGTTTGATTTAGAGGTTTTGGCCATACTTGATGGTCACGGTATGCGTAGCGAATAGATGTGCAGTAGCCTCGCTATCACACTAGAAAATCGCCATCAAATTTTCCACTTGATTCTTCACCTATTGAGGTAACGGAGCTTTCTTAAAAAGCTTGATTTGTTTGTTTAGACAGATTCATCGTAAAAAGCCTCATTGACTGCTGATTATTGATCTGTAGTGCATACACAAAAAATGCAGATCCTAATAAACTTCGCTTGCAAGTCACTTGTTATGCCGTTGCCGCATCCCAAAACAGGGCAGTGATGAAAACTATTTTCTCCGTGATTTTGTTATGATGGTCAAATAAACTTACCGATAACCCTACAGAAACCGAAAACCGCTTATGTTAAAAATCTTAGGTAAAGCCAGCTCCATTAATGTGCGTAAAGTGCTCTGGACTTGTACTGAAATTGATCTGCCATTCGAGTTAAGTGAGTATGGTTCCGGCGCAGCACATGCCGTCGATACACCGGAATTTCTTGCCTTGAATCCGAATGGCATGGTGCCCGTCATTCAGGATGAAGGTGTGACTTTATGGGAATCCAATACGATTTGCCGTTATCTGGCGACGCGTCATCAACGCTTTGATCTGTTACCGCAAGATGCGATGCCCCGCGCTCAAGTGGAAAAATGGATGGATTGGCAGGCCACGGAATTAAATAATGCCTGGCGCTATGCTTTTATGGCAACGGTCAGACACAGCGCTAACCATAAAGATCCTGATGCAATTGCACATAGTGTCAGAGAGTGGAATCGCCATATGGCGATGTTAGATCAGCAGTTGCAACATACCCAAGCTTTTGTCAATGGCGAACAGTTTTCCCTTGCCGATATCGTTTTGGGTTTGTCGCTGAATCGTTGGCGTTCGGCACCGATTGCGCATGCTCATTTACCGGCCTTAGAAACTTATTTTGAACGCCTATCCATGCGTCCAGGATTCCTAAAATACGGTGCGAACGGTATTGCTTAGCATTAGTTGATGCACGCCATGCAGCTGCAGACGATTCGCTTTTGCGGGATAATTCGTCTCCCCACCTTTAGAAATTAATACAATGAGCTTTGCTACCTGGTTTTCCTTTTTCTGTGCCGCGTGTTTGATCGCTATATCACCGGGTTCTGGCGCAATTTTGTCTATGTCACATGGACTCAGTTATGGTGTCAAGCGCGCTAGCGTCACCATATTGGGTTTGCAGTTCGGACTGTTATTGGTGTTGATCGTCGCTGGTGCTGGTGTTGGCTCTTTATTGCTGGCATCTGAAACTGCATTTGGCATAGTTAAAATATTAGGTGCTTTGTATTTGATTTATTTGGGCGCCACTCAGTTCTTTAGTCAGCCGCAGGCGAGTGCAGTGTTGCAGGACGCCCATGCCGAGGCCCACATCCCAAGTTTTCGTCGTCGTGTGCTGACGGGATTTTTGACCAATGCCAGTAACCCCAAAGGGATCGTGTTTATGGTGGCGGTT
>CAUPNA010000063.1:0-23262 GCA_963512475.1 uncultured Undibacterium sp. | reverse complement strand
TCCGGCGATAGGAGTCGGTGCTAACATTTCCTCTGGTGAGGAATTAGGATCGAATTCTGCATGATGATAGTGTACTTTTTCTATTTGAGATTGTGCCATCTGCTGCTCAGCGGCCTCGATCTCTTCACGTGATTGAATACGCACCGTGATCACGATACGCACCACCTCGTTTTTGATCATATCTAGCATTTGACCAAATAATTCGAAGGCTTCACGTTTGTATTCTTGCTTAGGATTTTTCTGCGCATAACCGCGCAGATGAATACCCTGACGCAGATGATCCAGCGCTGCCAGATGCTCACGCCAATGGCTATCGATACCTTGCAACATTACGCTACGTTCAAAACCGGCAAAACTATCCTTGCCGACCACCTCAACTTTGGCATCGTAAACCGTTTTTGCCGCAGCGACTACGAGCTCCAAGATATCTTCGTCTGTTAAGTTCTTTTCAGTCTCTAACAAGCTCACCAACTGCAAATCCAAGGCCCATTCACTTGCCAGAACAGCTTCTAAACCTGCCAGATCCCACTGCTCTTCAACGGTTTCATGTGGCACATACTGACGCACCAAATCATGGAACATACCATCACGCAAAGAGCCTATCATCTCAGACATGTCTTGAGCTTCCAGCAATTCATTACGCTGCTGGTAAATCACTTTACGCTGATCATTCGCGACGTCGTCATATTCCAATAATTGCTTACGAATATCAAAGTTACGCGCTTCGACTTTGCGTTGTGCGGACTCAATTGAACGACTGACGATACCCGCTTCGATTGGTTCGCCTTCCGGCATTTTCAATCTATCCATGATCGCACGTACACGATCACCTGCGAAAATCCGCAACAAGGCATCATCTAAAGACAAATAGAAACGTGATGACCCCGGATCACCCTGACGACCAGAACGACCACGTAACTGATTATCAACGCGGCGCGATTCATGGCGCTCAGTACCCACAATATGCAAACCACCCGCAGCGACAACTGCATCGTGCAGAGATTGCCATTCATCGCGCAACTTTTGCGATTGCATCTGCTTTTCAGTACCTGATAAAGCTTCAGAAGCTTCTATCAATTGCACTTGCTTTGCAACATTGCCACCCAAGACAATATCAGTACCGCGACCCGCCATATTGGTGGCGATGGTAATCGCTTTTGGACGACCAGCCTGGGCAATAATTTCTGCTTCTCGTGCATGCTGTTTAGCATTCAAGACGTTATGCGGCAATTTCGCTTTTTCCAAAATACCGGATAGCAATTCGGAATTCTCGATCGATGTCGTACCAACCAAAACCGGTTGACCGCGCTCGTAGCAATCTTGAATATCCTTCAACATCGCGCCGTATTTTTCTTCGGCAGATTTATAAACTTGATCTTGTCTATCTTTACGCGCTGATGGACGATTCGGCGGAATCACTACGGTTTCGAGCTTGTAAATCTCTTGGAATTCATAAGCTTCCGTATCCGCTGTACCCGTCATGCCGGACAAACGTACATACATACGGAAATAGTTTTGGAAAGTGATCGATGCCAAAGTCTGATTTTCGTTTTGAATACGAACGCCTTCTTTCGCCTCTACAGCCTGATGCAAACCGTCTGACCAGCGGCGTCCCGTCATCATACGGCCAGTGAACTCATCGACGATCACGATTTCGTCATCCAATACTACATAATGCTGATCTTTAAAATACAGAGCATGCGCGCGCAAAGCTGCGTACAAATGATGTACCAAAGAGATATTCGTTGCATCATACAAAGACGCGCCTTCTGGCAATAAACCCATTTGCGTCAAAATGCGCTCGGCTTTATCGTGACCTGCCTCGGTCAATAAAACCTGATGTGATTTTTCGTCTTTGGTGTAGTCGCCAGGTACCTCAACAACGCCTTTGCCATCCGGTGTTTCTTCACCAATTTGTAAAGTCAGTAATTTTGGTACTTCATTAATCTTGTAATACAGCTCGGTGTGGTTTTCAGCCTGACCAGAGATAATCAAAGGTGTGCGTGCTTCATCAATCAGGATCGAATCGACTTCATCGACGACAGCAAAATTCAAAGAGCGCTGCACCCGATCTTTGGCTTCGTACACCATATTATCGCGTAGGTAATCGAAACCAAACTCATTGTTCGTACCATAAGTGACATCGGAACCGTAGGCCGTTTGCTTGGCGTCATGTTCTAGTTGTGATAAGTTGACGCCGGTCGTTAAGCCTAACCAACCATACAGCTCACCCATCTGATCCGCATCGCGTTGCGCCAAATAATCATTGACGGTGACGACGTGTACACCTTTACCTGACAAAGCATTCAGATAAATCGGCAAAGTTGCCATCAAGGTTTTACCTTCGCCCGTACCCATTTCAGCAATTTTGCCAAAATGCAAAGCCATACCGCCCATCATCTGTACGTCAAAATGACGCATTTTCAGGACGCGCTTACTGGCCTCACGGCAAACCGCAAAAGCTTCAGGCAGCAAAGCATCTAAAGGCTCACCTTTTGCCAGGCGCTCCTTAAATTCTGGTGTCTTCGCTTTTAATTGCTCATCAGTCAAAGCTTCCAACTTTGGCTCTAAGGCGTTGATTTCACGCACTGTTTTTTGATATTGTTTCAAGAGCCGTTGGTTACGGCTACCGAATATTTTGGTCAGGAATGACATGCTTTGATTGAGTTTTGGGTTCTTAAACACTGCGACAATATCATCTAAAGTATTCAGACGAGATTCAAAACGCAGCAAATGTGATTAACTTTTTATTTTAACATGCCTGACGTGCCTTTCTAGAAAATCCAGAGCGGCCAACAGGAAGATTAGGTAGGAGTTGGTGTTAAAACAGACAAAATCAAGAGCCACGATGAAAATTACTGCCAAGAAAGCTTTAATTCAACTTGGTTGGCAAAATCACCTGCCGCACTCGATCAACGTACCAAACTAGCAATTTTAGAAATATCAGCTCCTTCGTTGCCCGCATTTAGAAATTTATGGGGGTTTTGAGGAATCCCTTTAATTCTAACTTCAAAATGCAAATGGGCGCCGGTAGAACGCCCGGTGGAGCCAATATTCGCAATATGTTGTCCGCGCTTCACGATATCACCCACTTTGGCAAATAATTTTGATGCATGCGCATAACGCGTGATCATATCGCCGCCATGATCAATTTCCAACATATTGCCAAACTCAGGGTGATATTCAGCTGCAATGACGACACCCCCTGCTGCAGCCACTATAGGTGTACCTGTAGGCGCGGAAAAATCTAGCCCCTCGTGAAACGCAGTACGGCCCGAGAAAGGATCAAGCCGACGACCAAAAGTGGATGCATTGTATCCAACGTTAACGGGCACAATTGTCGGTAAAAGTTTTGCCTGCAATTTAAAACTCATTAGCTTAGATTCGACGACATTAAAGTAATCTGAGCGATAGTTAACATCTTTTGCCAACATATCTAAACTAGTTTGAAAATCCACGAGATTTGAATCAGCCTTGCTCGGTGCCACACTCACTTCAGCACCACCACGTCCTGGCGGTTCTTTAAAGTTGAACTCCTCTGGCTTTACCCCTGCCAACCCTTGCACGCGTTCACCTAAAGCGTCTAAGCGTATTAGCTGAGCCTGCATCTCGCCGACCTTTACCGCCATCGCAGCGAGGTTTTCTTTTAAATATTTATCATTTGAAGTGATGCCGACAACACCATCATTTTGCAATGCGGCCGGCAATATCGCTTTGACTAGCATTGAGTCACTAGTGCTATATCGAGCGGTTAAATTAATGACTAAGACAGAAATAAAAAAAGCGAATAAAACAAATAATGAAACAAAAATCGCCAGATGTTTTGACGTCAGCGTAAGCGACTTGGCTTGCGTTAAACGCGAATGCATAATAATCACTTGCATTAACTGATACCCCCGTGATCAACAAGAATGAATTGTGGTAATGTGCCGACTATGCAAGCACCTCAACAACCTTATCGATTAAATATCAAGCGTGGCAAAAAGCTCACCGATGCCAGTGGTGTCGCTTCCTTCTTACAACAAAGCGACAAATTATCACCACTGTTACCAACTATTAAGCGAAATCTTTCGCTACAAAAAGAATGTGAGAGCCTACTCCCGCCGATCTTTGATTGCTGTGAAGTTTTGAATCTAGCCGACGATCAGTTAGTTCTCTCCACGCCAAATGCCTCTATTGCCAGCAAACTCAAGCAGCAATTACCTAAATTGCAAGCTCATTTGCAACAGCGAGGTTGGCAGATTAACGCAATCAAGATTAAAGTACAAGTTAAACGAACTGTTGAGAAACCAGTCCCTATCAAACAGGCAATATTAAGTAGCAAGGCCATTTCTGCTTTTGCTAGCCTGGAAAGCAATTTAGCGACAACACCGCAGAATGCCGATTTAAAAGCCGCGCTGGAACGACTTTTGAGAAGGAATACTTAGAAAATCTCTACTTTAAGTGTACTGAGCTTAATTCATCGCCCATTCACGCTGCTCTTGCTCAAAATAGGAAATAGGTGCCTGCCTCGCCTCTTCAAAAGTCACGATCTCATAGGCATCGGGCTGCGCCAATAATACCCGCAGTAATTGATTATTTAAGCCATGGCCAGACTTATGCGCGGTGTAACTTGCAAGGAACGGATGTCCGATCAAATATAAATCGCCGATAGCATCCAGAATTTTGTGTCGTACAAACTCATCGTCAAAACGCAAACCATCGGCATTCAAAATACGATATTCATCCATCACGATTGCGTTTTCCAACGAACCACCACGTGCCAAACCTATGCCACGTAGCATCTCAACATCTTGCATAAAGCCAAAAGTGCGAGCGCGAGCCACATCTTTTACATAGGAAACTTTTTCGAAATCGACCTCGGCTGTTTGCATGGTGCCATCGACTGCAGGATGATTAAATTCTATGAAAAAATGTAATTTAAACCCATCGTAAGGTTCCAGTCTGGCCCATTTCTCCGACTTACCTGTGCCCTCGCGGATTTCTACCGGCTTTAAAATACGGATAAATTTTCTAGCGGCATTTTGTTCAGCGAAACCGGCTTGCTGCAACAGATAAACAAAAGATGATGCGGAACCATCCATAATTGGAATTTCTTCCGCACTGACATCAATATACAGATTATCGATACCCAATCCAGCACACGCTGACAATAGATGTTCGACGGTAGACACTTTGGCATTACCCACCGTCAACGTCGATGCCATCTTGGTATCACCAATATTTAAGGCAGTCGCAGGAAATATCACGGGTGGTTGTAAATCTACACGAGTAAAAATGATGCCGCTATCAATGGGAGCGGGACGCAAAGTCAGTGTCACTTTGGTGCCGGAATGCACGCCGACACCGATTGTTTTCACTTCTTGCTGTATGGTTCTTTGTTTTAGCATGCCGAGATTATAGATCGCAAAACAAATTTACGCAGAAAATTACTGAACAGTTCAATTGTCATCGACTTTCCAAAAAAAATGCGCACCAAGCGATGCGCATCGTCAATATTTAGCAAATTCGATTATGCCAACTGTGCCACCATCGTTTCCGCATTCGAAACAGTGAAATTTCCGCCTTCTTCGACGTTCAAATGTTTTACCACACCATCAACCGCGACCAATGAATAGCGCTGTGAACGCACACCCATACCAAACTTACTGAAGTCGGAATCCAAACCTAAAGCTTTGCTGAATGTTGCGTTACCATCAGCCATCATACGCACAACGCCAGTCGCTTTTTGATCACGACCCCATGCACCCATGACAAAAGCATCGTTTACAGAAATACACCAGATTTCATCAACGCCTTTTGCTTTCAAAGCAGCAGCATGCTCTACATAACCAGGTACATGTTTAGCGGAACAAGTTGGCGTGTACGCACCAGGCAAACCAAAAATTGCGATAGTTTTACCCTTCGTCAATTCAGCAACGTCAAAAGTGTTTGGCCCCAAAGAACATCCCTCAGATTCCACTTCAATAAACTCGGCCAGGCTACCTGCAGGCAATGTATCACCAATCTTGATGCTCATAATGAACTCCCTAAAAATGAAATAATAAGTGGATTCTCACCTGATCAAATGCGATACAGGGAAGTGTGCAAGTATGCCTTAAACAGAAAAATTCTGCAGAAAGCAAAACGCCAGTCAATTGACTGGCGTTTTGCTTGATTACGATTTCGACTAATTTAGTCTGCTTGCTTACGCAGGAAAGCTGGAATGTCATAGGTTTCCATGCCATTCTTTTCCAATGCTCGTACCTGTTCAGTTGCAGAATGACGCCATACCGCAGGCTTAGTCAAACTATCAAAACCTGCACTAACCGAGGTAGTCGCTTTACCAGAAGTTGCAGTCGCCACAGAAGTCGCCATCATCATCGGCTCGTCATTGGTACCTGTACGCAACATCGGTGTTTGCACCAATTGAATATTTTTCTTACCGCGACCTAAGCCTGTCGCAACGACTGTCACACGAATATCATCCCCCATGCTTTCATCGTAAGCGATACCTTGAGCGATCGATGCATCAGGCGCAGCAAAGGCGCGTACTGCCGCCATCACTTCTTTGATTTCTTTACCCTTCAAGCCGCGGCTTGCAGTGACGTTGACCAGCACGCCACGCGCACCAGACAAATCAATACCGTCTAACAATGGTGATGCAACTGCTTGCTCAGCAGCGATGCGTGCGCGATCAATGCCAGAAGCTGTCGCCGTTCCCATCATCGCTTTGCCTTGTTCACCCATGATTGTTTTCACGTCATTAAAATCGACGTTAATATGACCAGGCACATTGATGATTTCTGCGATACCGGCAACCGCATTATTCAAGACATTATCCGCATGACCTAACCATTCGATCATACTGTCATCTTCGTAAATCTCTTCGAGCTTTTCGTTCAAGATGATGATCAAAGAATCGACATGTTTGGATAAGGCTTCCAGACCTTCATCTGCGATATCCATACATTTCTTACCTTCGTAAGAAAATGGTTTAGAAACCACTGCGACGGTCAAAGCACCTAATTCTTTAGCGATTTGCGCAACCACTGGCGCAGCGCCAGTGCCAGTACCGCCACCCATACCAGCAGCAATAAACACCATATGCGAACCACGCAAAGCATCTTCAATGCGCGAACGAGATTCTTCCGCCAATTGACGACCTACTTCTGGTTTCATACCTGCGCCCAAACCAGTTTCACCGATTTGAATCACATTATGTGCATTAGATTGCGTCAGCGCTTGAGCATCCGTATTTGCAGCGATAAACTCAACGCCAGAAACACCTTTGTTAATCATGTGCTGAACTGCGTTACCACCTGCGCCACCGACACCAACGACTTTGATCACTGTGCCTTGCGTAGCGTTATCGACCATATCGAACTCCATCATGAATCCCCCAAGTAGGCAGTTTTCAGTCGCTAATCCTCACCCTATGTGACGCCTAGCGAATAAAAACTGTAATTCACACCATTATAAAATGATTACAGCAAAAGTTTGTAAAAAATATGCTGTAAATCGCCCTATTTCGTCTATAAAGAAACACTATTTTTCAAAACAAAAGATGGAATTAAAAATTCCCTTGAAACCACTCCTTCATACGTTGCCAAACTGCGTTGGCCGAACCTGCCTGGCGCGTCACAATATGACCTCGTAAGTACTGCTTCTTCGCTTCCAACAACAAACCTAAAACGGTTGCATAACGCGGACTGCGCACGACATCGGCTAACTGACCTGAGTAGGCTGGCATACCCAAACGCGCAGGCTTTAAGAAAATATCTTCTGCCATTTCCACCATGCCTTGCATCGTGGAAGAACCACCCGTCAAGACGATGCCGGATGACAGCACGTCTTCGTAACCTGATTCACGCACCACCTGATGCACTAATGCGAACAACTCTTCGACACGCGGTTCTATCACTGCCGCCAATGCCTGACGTGACAATGAACGCGGACCACGATCACCTAAACCTGGTACTTCTAAAGTATCTGCGGGATCGGCTAATACCTGCTTCGCAACGCCAAAGCGGATTTTAATCTCCTCTGCTTCAGAGGTTGGCGTACGCAAAGCCATCGCAATGTCATTGGTGATCTGATCGCCAGCGATTGGAATAACGGCAGTATGTCGAATCGATCCTTCACTGAACACCGCAACGTCGGTCGTTCCACCACCGATGTCGATCAATACGACACCCAATTCTTTTTCATCATTGGTCAATACCGCATCGGCCGACGCCATCGGTTGCAAAATCAAATCCGACACTTCCAATCCACATCGACGCACACATTTCACAATGTTTTGAACTGCCGATACCGCACCCGTCACGATGTGCACTTTAACTTCAAGCCGAATACCGCTCATACCGATAGGTTCACGCACATCGTCTTGACTATCGACGATAAATTCTTGCGGTAAAGTGTGTAGCAATTGCTGGTCAGTAGGAATATTCACGGCTTTCGCTGTTTCGATCACGCGCGATACATCCGCTGCGGTCACTTCTTTATCCTTAATCGCCACCATGCCACTAGAATTGAAGCTGCGAATATGACTGCCTGCGATACCGGTATACACCGTTCGTATCTTGCAGTCCGCCATTAATTCGGCTTCTTCCAAGGCGCGCTGTATCGATTCGACGGTCGCCTCGATATTCACGACGACACCCTTTTTCAAACCTTTCGATTCATGTTGCCCTAAACCGATGACTTCATGACGACCGTCTGGCATCACTTCAGCGACGACCGCCACAATTTTCGATGTGCCAATATCGAGTCCAACGATCAGGTTTTTTGCGTCTTTTGTCATAGTCTTCCACTTACTTATATTGAGGTACTCGTTACATTCCGAATGACACTTGATTGCTCTACTTGTTTCGCGGTTTCCGCTACCACTAATTCTATTGCTTACGATTTGATACCACCGACTGATTACTCGTCTTTAACGCCAGGCCGTTCGGGTAACGCATATCCACGCTCACGATACTTCCCTGCAATCTTGTTACCAACTGCGGGTAAACCTTGATCAACTGATCCACCCTTCTTTTCAATGCATTCGATTCCTGCACTTTACCCAATTCCACTTGCAAACCGTTGTTAAGCTTGACGCTCCAAGCATAGCGGCTTGAGTATTGAACCGCTTCTGGCTCCAAATTTAAACTCGCAAACCACTGCTTAAAAAGTAAATACTGCGTTACCACTTCTTTCTCACTACCTTCTGGTCCAGAGAGCCCTATCAACTGCACATCTTCTTCTGCTTCGGCCAAATTCGCCGTAAAAACATCACCTACCCTCGAAATCAGACGACCATCTTCACCCCAGGTTCCCAGCACATCGTGTTCTTCTATCCGTACGACCAAAGTATCCGGCCAAACTCTTTGCACACTCGCTTTACGCACCCAAGGCACGGATTCAAATGCTTGTTTCACGTCTTCTAAATTCGTCGTAAAAAAATTCCCAGTGATTTTGGGCACCGCCTGGTCCCGTATCGTCAAGGTATTCACGTGTCTCAATTCGGCTTGCGTGCCATCTTGCCTTTCACCTACTTTTTCACTTTCAACTCGCACCACGTTTAAAGCAAACACGGGACGATGAATCACCCACCAAATACCTGACACCAACATGGCAAGCAACGCGATGCTAAATAAAACATTGGCGGTTGCATTCAACAATTTAGCGTCTTGCCACATAAATTCTTCTACACTCTTTCGCGCAGCAAATTATTGAGAATCTGCTGCGATCTTCAATCGCGCTGTCTTCAAAATCTCAACACAGACATCTTCATAACTCATCCCAGCCGCCTTAGCGGCCATAGGAACTAAAGAATGGCCCGTCATCCCTGGCGAAGTATTAATTTCTATCAGGAATGGTTTGTTATCACGCGCACGTAATAAGACGTCAATCCGAGCCCAACCTTCACAATTCACCGCACGATAAGCCTCTTCGCACATACGCTGAATTTCTAAGGTCAACGACTCATCCAATGGTGCCGGGCACAGATACTTAGTATCGTCGGTAAAATATTTATTTTGGTAATCGTAATTACCATCGGGTGCCACGATTTCGATTAAAGGTAATGCACGCGCGCCAGCACCTCGACCTAATACTGCAACAGTCAATTCGCGACCTTGAATAAATTCTTCCGCCAAAACTTCTTCATCAAACTGTGCGGCCAATTGATAAGCGGCAGGCAAGTCCTCTGCCGTGCTTACTTTAGTGATACCTATAGTAGAGCCTTCGTGCGGCGGTTTGACGATCAAAGGCAGTCCAAGTTCCTGACTCACTTTTGCTAAATCGCTGTCCGCACTCAACACTGCATACTTGGGTGTAGTGAGCTCATGATAAAGCCAGATTTTTTTCGTAAAAATCTTATCCATCGCCACCGACGATGCCATCACGCCACTACCTGTATAAGGAATGCCTAATTGTTCGAGCGCGCCTTGCAAACTACCGTCTTCTCCATAGCGGCCGTGCAAAGCGATAAAAACGCGATCAAATTTTTCAGCGACTAACTCTGCCAAACTGCGCTCTGCAGGATCAAAACCATGTGCATCAATGCCGCGACTTTTTAACGCGCTCAACACACCTGTGCCTGACATGATGGACACTTCACGTTCTGCAGAACGACCACCGAATAACACGCCAACTTTACCTAAATCTTTCATCTTGCATCCATCCAATTCAATAATTTTTATAGTGACTTACTTTCACTGCTTACGCTTATTTGCCTGCGAGTTTTCCTGGCACCGTACTGATAGAACCTGCACCCATCACAATCAATACATCGCCATCGCGCAGCATCGCCAACAAAGCATCTGGCATTTCCTGCATATGTTCGGCAAAAATAGGTTCAACTTTTCCAAGCACACGGAGTGCTCGCGTCATGGCGCGTCCGTCAGCGGCGACGATCGGTGCTTCACCAGCTGCATACACTTCTGCCAATACAACTGCATCAGCAGTCGAAATGACTTTTACAAAATCCTCAAATAAATCACGGGTGCGAGTATAGCGATGCGGTTGAAAAGCCAAGACCAAGCGACGACCAGGATAAGCGCCACGCGCTGCGGCCAAAGTCGCTGCCATTTCAACTGGATGATGTCCATAATCGTCAACCAAAGCAAAGCTACCGCCATTTTCCAATGCAATCTCACCATAGCGCGTAAAGCGACGACCCACACCGTTGAATTCACTTAAAGCTTTTTGCGTAGCGCGATCATCAACCCCAACCTCACGCGCAATGGCGATAGCTGCGCATGCATTTTGCACATTGTGCATACCAGGCTGATTTAAACTTACCTGCATATTTTCATAGCCTTTTTGTACGACGGTGAAATGCATCTTACCGTTCGCAGCGCTTGCGTCCACAGCCCGCACCTCAGCTTCTTCATGAAAACCATAGGTAACGATGGTCCGGGTAATTCTAGGCATGATTTCGCGAATATTTGGATCATCCATGCACAACATCGCAACCCCATAGAATGGCAATCTTTGCGTGAAGTCGACAAAAGCTTGTTTCAATTTGGAGAAATCGTGATCGTAAGTTTCCATATGATCAGCATCGATGTTCGTGATCACTTCTATCATTGGCAATAGATTTAGAAATGATGCATCGGATTCATCCGCTTCCGCTACTATGTATTGACCGCTACCCAGTCTCGCATTCGCACCAGCACTATTCAATAAGCCACCAATCACGAACGTAGGATCTAAACCGCCTTCGGCCAAAATACTCGCGACCAGACTAGTGGTCGTCGTCTTACCGTGAGTTCCAGCAATGGCGATACCGCTTTTTAAGCGCATCAACTCAGTTAGCATTAAAGCGCGTGGCACGATAGGAATATGCTTCTCGCGCGCGGCAACCACTTCTGGGTTGTCTGCCTTAACCGCGGTCGACGTCACGACAGCATCCGCACCCTCGATGTTTTCAGCTGCATGACCAACCGTCACTTTTGCACCTAAACTTGCCAAACGTTGTGACGCCACATTACTACTTAAGTCAGAACCAGAGATCACATAACCGAGATTCAATAGTACCTCGGCGATGCCACTCATACCTGAGCCACCGATACCGACAAAATGTAAGTGTTTCACTTTATGTTTCATAATATTTCTCTACTATTTTCTCTTAACTAGTTCTTCTAATATCGCGGCTATCGTTGCACTCGCATCGCGTTTTCCCAACTCATAGGCTTTTGAAGCCAATTGCAAACAGCGTTCGCGATTCATGTTTTGTATGAGTTCGGACAAGCTTGCCGCATTTAATTCTGTTTGCGGCAAATGCACCGCACCTCCAGCACCGCATAACCATTCCGCATTCGCTTTTTGATGTGAGGTACTGGATGCAACTAAAGGCACTAACACACTAGCAACACCCGCCGCCGTCAATTCTGATACGGTGATGGCGCCGGCACGACAGATCACCAAATCGGCCTCCGCATAACGGCGTGGCATGTCATTAATAAAATCCAAAACCTCCGCTTGCACACCATTTTTTTTGTAACGCTGACGCAAATCATTCACATGTTGTTTGCCTGACTGATGCGTAACCAACGGACGTTGCGCTTCGGGAATGAGTGCCAATGCGTCTGGCACCGATTCATTCAAAATGCGCGCGCCTAAACTGCCTCCCACCACCAAAATTTTTAGCGGACCTTGATGCTGCGCATAACGTTGCTGCGGCAGATCCAGATCACAAATTTCGCGACGGATCGGATTGCCCGTGAATACGAATTTGCGTTCTTGCATGGGTGCAGTCGAAGGCAAACCAAACATCAATTTCTTAGCGAATGGTTGTAAAGTCTTGTTCGACAAAAGCAAAGGTGCATCCGCATTCATCAGCACTAAGGGTTTACCCATCAATGCACTACTCACTCCACCCGGTACAGTCACATACCCGCCCATACCAAGAACTACATCAGGGCGGCGTACTCTGACGATATCAATGCAAGAGAAAAAACTCGCGATCAATTTGTAGGCACCGGTCAAACTATGTTTCCAACCTTTTCCACGCAAACCCGTAAAATCTAACTGATCCATGGTGATGCCATGCTTTGCAACGATCTCGCCTTCCATACCGGTCTTCGTTCCCAGCCACGAAACGCTCCAGCCCCGACTTTGCATTTCATCGGCAATCGCTAAGCCGGGGAAAATATGTCCACCCGTACCTGCGGCCATGATCATTAAATGCTTTTTCACTTTACTTGAATTCGTCATACTCGCCCTCCGCGCATCATGAGCCGATTTTCATAATCGATACGAAGCAACAGAGTCAAACCTATACAGTTAATTAAAACACCTGAACCGCCATAGCTCATCAAAGGCAAAGTCAAACCCTTGGTTGGCAACAGTCCTAAATTCACGCCCATATTGATAAACGTTTGTACGCCTATCCAGATACCAATCCCTTTCGCCGCCAAACCAGCAAAGGTCGCATCTAATACGATAGCCTGACGTCCAATATCAAAAGCACGCTTCACAATCCAGTAAAACAAAAAGATCACGGTGACGACACCCACGAAACCTAATTCCTCACCGATCACCGCCAACAAAAAGTCGGTATGCGCTTCTGGTAAGTAATGCAATTTCTCAACGCTGGCACCTAAACCAACACCAAATAATTCACCTCGACCAAATGCAATCAATGAATGCGTTAGTTGATACGCTTTACCTAAAGCATTGTCTTCTTCAAAAGGGTTCAAGTAGGCGAAAATACGTTCGCGACGCCATGGAGACAACAAAATAACTGAAGCAAAAATTCCAACCAATGTCGTTGCAATTCCACCAAACCAAATACCATTAATCCCGCCCAAAAATAAGATTCCCATCGCGATACAAACGATCACACCAAAAGCGCCGAGATCTGGCTCTAACAACAAGAGTAGGCCTAGCACCGCGACCGTCACCATCATAGGCAAAAAACCCTTGGTCAACTTATGCATATATTCTTGCTTACGCACGGTGTAATCTGCCGCATACAAGACCATGAATAATTTCATCAACTCCGAAGGTTGCAGGTTAAAAACTTTAAATGACAGCCAGCGTTTTGCACCGTTCACGCCTTTACCTAAGCCAGGTATTAACACCAACACCAGCAAAACCAGCGTAAAAATAAACAGGTACGGTGCAGCTTTCTGCCAATCTTCCACTCTCACTCTAAAAACAATAAAGCTCATAAAGATAGAGAAGCTAACAAACGTCGCCTGACGAACTAAAAAATGATTATTCTTATAGTTCGCATACTTGGGAGAATCTGGTAATGAGATTGATGCCGAGTACACCATCACCATACCGAACAACATCAAAATTAAAGTTACCCACACCAAAGCCTGGTCATATTCCATCATTTTTGAACGCTGCACAAAATGGGTTCCATTCTGACTATTGCCAGAGGAGCGCCATGGGTTCAAATTCAGGAATAGCTGCTTCATCAGCAAATCTCACCGCGGTTTAGAGCAATCTCACGCACGGCATCGACAAATACTTCGGCACGATGCGCATAATTCTTAAACATATCCAAGCTGGCACATGCCGGCGACAATAAGACGATATCGCCTTCTTGCGCAGTTTCACTTGCGCCTGCCACGGCGTTTTCCAAACTATCGAAACTGTGCATCTCTACCGATGTTATTTCTAACGCCGTTTGAATCTCACGCGCATCTTTACCAATCAGCAAAACTGCTTTGACATAGCGTGACACAGGTTCTGTCAAAGGAGAAAAATCCTGACCTTTGCCATCGCCACCTGCGATCAAAATAATACGTTTCTCCGCGCCACCAACTTCTTCGCCTAAACCTTTTAAGGCGGCGACAGTCGCACCAACATTCGTACCTTTGCTATCATCAAAGTAATCCACGCCAGCGATCGTCGTGACCAATTCAACGCGATGTGGTTCCCCCTTGTACTCGCGCAGTCCATGTAGCAAGGGTGCTAAGGGAAGACCAATACCGCGACACAAGGCCAAAGCGGCGAGCGCGTTACTGGCATTATGCTGACCACGAATTTTCAACGCATCAGCAGGCATCAAACGGGTAATGGTTACCGGCATTTCGACAATTTCTTTTTTGCGTTTGCGGGATGTTGGCTGTTCGTCTTCATCTGCATTTGCAACCGCCAACCAAGTCATTCCCTGCTCGTTCAACAAACCAAATTCGCCATCATGCTGCGGTGCATGACAGGAGAAGCTTAAAAAATTTCCGTGAGTGCCTTGCATAGCCATGACTTGTTCATCATCACGATTGAGCAATTGCAAAGTAGTGGTGCCAAAAATCTTCGCTTTGTCAGCGCAATAATTTTTCATGTCGCCGTGCCAGTCCAGATGATCTTGCGTCACATTCAGCACGGTGGCGACAGCGGGATTCAAACTTAAGTTGGTATGCAACTGAAAACTCGATAACTCCAAGACCCACACTTGCGGCAGAGTTTCCGTAGCTATACATTCACATAAAACATCTAACATTGATGGGCTGATATTGCCGGCGACTTTGACGTTCATGCCAGCGCGTGCACACAATTGCCCAGTCAAACTGGTAACCGTCGTTTTGCCATTGGTGCCTGTGATCGCAATGATTTTTGGCGTATAGCTGTTATTCAATTTCAGTTCGGCCAAGGCTTGCGCAAACAACTCTACTTCACCCCACACAGGCAAACCCAATTCTTGCGCTCGCTGCAGTATTATTTGCAATTCACCTTGTGGTGATAAGCCTGGACTCAATGCGATCAGATCTACGCCCTCAACGTATTCAGCTTGAAATTCGCCGCCAAAAAATTCTGCCTCTGGCGCCATTTCTTTCAAAGCTGGCAAACGCTCAGGATTTGCGCGGGTATCGATGACACGCAGACGTGCGCCACAGCGCGACAGCCAGCGAGCCATCGCCAGACCGGATTCTCCCAGCCCAACGATCAATACCTGCTTATTCGATAAATCCGAGGAATTCATGCTCAACCTTATTTTCAACCTAGATCTTTAATCGCCTAATAAAAGCGATTACCGCAATTTCAATGACGACAGACCTACCAACACTAACAACATCGTGACAATCCAAAAACGCACAACTACCTGGGTCTCTTTCCAACCTTTTTGTTCAAAATGGTGATGCAAAGGCGCCATCAAGAACAGGCGTTTACCGACACCATATTTTCTCTTAGTAAATTTAAAGTAGGTCACTTGCAGCATCACCGAGAATGTCTCCACCACAAAGATACCGCCCATAATGAAGAGAACAACTTCTTGACGGACAATGACCGCTACCGTACCGAGCGCGCCGCCTAATGCTAAAGCACCGACATCCCCCATAAACACTTGTGCCGGATGCGCGTTAAACCATAAGAAAGCGAGTCCTGCGCCGGCCATCGCGCCACAGAAAATTAAGAGCTCACCAGCACCAGAAATATAGGGAATCAACAAATACTTAGAATACCCAGCATGGCCCGTTAAGTAAGCAAAAATACCCAATGCCGAGCCAACCATAATTGTCGGCATAATCGCGAGACCGTCCAAACCGTCAGTCAAATTTACCGCATTGCTGGTGCCAACAATCACACAAAAAGTTAGCGCAATAAAGCCCCACACGCCGAGTGGATAGTTAAAGGTTTTGAAGAAAGGGATAATCAAATCCGCCTTAGGTGGCAAATCCATACTAAAACCAGACTGTACCCAAGCCCAAAATAACTCCATCACTTTGGTATTGGTCGGCGCTGACACTGAGAACGCTAAATACACAGCGGCCACGATACCGATCAAAGACTGCCAGAAAAATTTTTCACGTGAGGCCATGCCGTTTGGATCACGATAAACTACCTTGCGATAATCATCGACCCAACCGATCGCACCAAAACCCAAAGTCACAATCAGCACGACCCACACAAATCGATTACTCAAGTCAGACCACAATAGCGTCGAAATACCAATAGAAATCAATACCAGAGCACCACCCATAGTCGGCGTACCCGATTTAATCAAGTGCGTTTGTGGACCATCGGTACGCACTGCCTGACCAACTTTTAAACGTGTCAACATTCGAATCACCGCAGGACCCGCGATCAAGCCTATCGAGATCGCCGTCATCGTAGCGAACACCGCGCGAAAAGTAATAAATCCGAACACACGGAAGAAGCCGATGTCTTGTTTAAAAAATTCTGCCAACCAAAGCAACATAATATTTTTCCCTAATTTCTTTTTTTACTTTTTTTAAAATCTTTAAACTTGTTCGCCAACGACTAAATGTGTCACGACACGTTCCATTTTCATGAAGCGCGAACCTTTAACTAAAATCGTATTACCCGTTTGTGCGTTGCTTTTTAATTGTATTAATAGCTGTTCCAGGCTTTCGCAGTGCTGCGCGCCATTGCCAAATGCGAGCGTCGAGGCTTGTGCCAAATTACCTAAAGTGAATAGCTTATTGATCCCGCGAGTTTTTGCGTACTGACCTACTTCTTGATGAAATGCAGCACCGTCAGCACCGACTTCGCCCATATCACCGAGCACCAGCGTCGTTGTATTTTTCGCTGCAGCTAGAACATCTATTGCCGCTTTCACCGAATCAGGGTTGGCGTTATAAGTGTCATCAATCACCAAAGCACCAGCATTGGCCTGCTTGGCTTGCAAGCGACCTGAAACAGGCGCAAATGCTTGTAAGCCTTCCACAATTTTTTCATTAGAAACACCAATCGCTTTACAGCAAGCTGCAGCGGCTAAGGCATTGAGAACATTGTGCTGCCCTGCAGCGGCCAAATTCACCGTCACGACTTCACCGAAAATAGACATCTTTAGTTCGCTGCCAAAATCCTGCGGTACAAAGCTGGCATGGACCTCAGGCTGTAAATCTGCGGCCGAACTCAAGCCGAATGTGATGCACTGACGATCTGCGGCAAACTGACGCCAGATTGAGGTATAGGTGTCATCGGCAGGAAACACGGCAATACCATCCGCTGGCAAGCTCTGAATAACCGCGCCGTTTTCTATCGCGACCGCTTCCACTGTTTGCATGAATTCTTGATGTTCGCGCTGTGCATTATTCACCAGCGCCACACTGGCTTGTGCTATCGCGCTCAATACGGCAATTTCGCCGGGGTGATTCATGCCAAGCTCGAACACCGCCGCCTGATGTTGCTCTTGTAAACGAAACACAGTTAGCGGCACGCCGATTTCATTGTTTAGATTACCTTTGGTGGAGATCATATGTTCACAGCCATACTGCGCAAGCAGAACAGATGCGATCATTTCTTTCACCGTAGTTTTACCGTTACTACCGGTAACACCTATGACAGTTAAATTAAATTGTTGACGCCAGTAAGTCGCGATCGCTGCCAGTGCCAACTTAGTGTCGGGCACAATCAGGGCAGGCACAGGAAAGTCAGCCGGAATACGTTCAGCGATCACAGCGACCGCGCCCGCCTTCACAACCTCGTTGAGAAAATCATGGGCATCAAATGTCTCACCGCGCAAGGCAAGAAAGACATTGCCTTGCTCAACTTTACGACTATCCGTACTCAGACCGCTAAATTGCGCGTCAGCGGTCGCCTTAGAATTCGCGACTACTTGCTGCAGGACTGTTAGAGAAGAATGAATCACGTCGTTCTCCTCATCGCACTATTGGTCGCGACGGTGGCGAGTGCTAACAGCGCATGCTCTTCATCAGAGAATGGCCATTTCTTACCGTTGATATCCTGATAGGTTTCGTGACCTTTACCCGCAATGAGAATCACATCATTGACCTGCGCATGTTTGACTGCAAATAAGATCGCACTGGCTCTATCTTCAATCGCATGCGGCGTGCCGCTCATGCCTTGCAAAACATCTTGAATAATTTTTGCAGGTGTTTCAGTGCGAGGATTATCACTTGTCACCACCACATGTTCCGCCATCTGTGCAATCTTGCCCATTTGTGGACGCTTACCTGGATCGCGATCACCGCCACAACCAAATACACACCACAAATTACCTTGACGCTCACGTGCGACTTGCTGCAAAGTCTCTAAGGTTTTTTCCAGAGCATCAGGTGTGTGCGCATAGTCGACGACGACCATTGCTTTTCCTGCGGAACCAAGCTGCTGCATACGACCTGGCACTGAAGTCAATTTTTCTATACTGGAAATTGCCCGCTCCCAAGCGATGCCGCGCATCAATAACACGCCTAAAACACCAAGCACATTACTAATATTAAAACGACCAATGGTCTGCGTTTTAACCACACCGTTTCCGTACGGTGACTCCAGATAAAACTGAGTACCCGTATGTGTTGTCTTCAATTGACTGGCGCGCAAAGTCGGCACACTAAATTCCGACGTATTATCAACGCAGTACGCGAGCAATTTGAGTGCAGGTTGCGCGACTGAAAGTCCTTGCAATAGCTCGGTACCGAAAGCATCATCTGCGTTGATTACAGTGGCCTGCAAACCCGGCCATTGAAACAGCACCTGTTTCGCCGCCGCATAAGCTTCCATGGTTTGATGGTAGTCGAGATGATCACGCGTTAAATTAGTGAACAAAGCAACGTCAAAATGCAAAGCATTTAAACGCCCTTGATGCAAACCGATGGATGAAGCTTCTATCGCCAGGCCTGTCGCGCCGTTTTTTTTCAGAGCAGCCAAACGTCGTTGCAGTTGTATTGCGTCAGGTGTAGTAAATCCGGTCTCTTGCAAACTAGCGACCATGCCTTCACGATAAGTACCAACGCCCAAAGTGCCGATTACGGCACATGGTGTGCCATGCAAAGACAAGGCTTTTGCTATCCACTGTGAACATGAGGTCTTGCCGTTAGTACCCGTCACAGCAACACTGAACATATCTTTATCTGGCTCGCCATACCAAGCACTTGCGATGCCGCCGACCAGATCCATCAAACCTGTGACAGCCAAATGTGGAACACTGATTTCTGTCTCTACTTGCTCATCTGTTTTTTCGTACACAATGGCAGCAGCACCGCGCTCAATGGCGTTTTGGATAAACGCTCGGCCATCGCCTTTTCCCGTAATAATCGGGAAGGCAAAAAAAACATCGCCTGATCCGATTTCACGAGAGTCGGATGATAATTGCGCTTTCGCTGGATCGGTCACATTATTGCGCAACCAATCGACTATTTCTTTTATCTGAACTGGAATCATAATTTGAGTCGTCATTACAATGTCTCCGGCACACTTGGCTCAGGAATAATATTCATGACTGAAGAATCGGGTACGACGTTCATAGAACGCAGAACATTTGCAGTAATTGCGGCGAAAATTGGACCTGCGACGGTGCCCGCGTAGTAAGCGCCACCACTTGGCTCATCAAGCATCACCGCAACAATGATGCGTGGATTCGACATCGGCGCAAAGCCAACAAAATCACTTACGTATTTATTCACGTAGCGACCACCTTCGACCTTATGTGCGGTACCCGTCTTGCCACCAACGCGATAACCTGGAACGCGCGCCTGTGTTGCAGTTCCTCCCGGTTGAGTAACACTCTCCAACATGTCGCGCATTTGCATTGCGGTCGCTTCTGAGATAACACGAGTGCCCATCGGCATTTCAGCTGACTGCTGGAAAGTCAATGGGATCAGATCACCCTTACGAGCAAAGATCATGTAGGAGCGCGCGATCTGCAATAAAGAAACCGACATACCATGACCATAACTTATGGTGGCTTGCTCAATCGGTTTCCAAGTTTTATAGCTGCGCATACGTCCAGCGACCGCACCAGGAAATCCTATATTAGGTTGCTGTCCAAAACCCAAAGTTGCGAACATTTCCCACATTTCTTTAGGCGGCATTTGCAAAGCAATTTTTGCGGTGCCGATATTAGAAGATTTTTGAATCACGCCTGCGACTGTCAAAGTTCCTTGCTTGTGCGCGTCATGTATCGTTTGGCTACCGATAGTCATAGCGCCTGGCGCTGTTTGTATTAGTGTCTCCGGTGTTACACGACCGGTTTCCAATGCCAAAGCAATCGTAAAAGGCTTCATTGTGGAGCCTGGTTCGAACGTATCGGTAATCACACGATTACGCAATTGCGCACCAGTCAATACTGAACGGTCATTTGGATTGTAAGTCGGCAAGTTCACTAGGGCTAACACTTCGCCAGTTTGCACATCCAACACGACCGCAGCACCGGCTTTCGCTTTGAATTTTTCTACAGCATCCTTCACATGCGTATAAGCGATGTATTGAATTTTGCTATCAACCGACAACTTCATATCTTTGCCATCGTGGGGCTGACGAATCGATTCAATATCTTCGACGATTCGACCAAGACGGTCTTTAATCACACGACGACTTCCAGTCTTGCCCGCGAGATTTTTCTCAGAAGCAAGCTCAATGCCCTCCTGACCTTTATCTTCGACGTTAGTAAAACCTACGACGTGCGCCATCACTTCACTCTCGGGATAAAAGCGCTTATATTCTTTACGGGTTTCTATACCTGGAATACCCAATGCCACAATCTTATCTGCAGCGACTTGTTCTACTTGGCGTTTTAGGTAAACAAATTGACGATCCGAATCAAGTTTCTTCCTCAATTCAGATTCAGGCATCTGTAGCAGCCCAGCCAACTCTCGCAGTTTGGCATCTGGCGCATTGAGAACGTCTTCGGGTATCGCCCATATCGCTTTTACCGGCACAGACGATGCCAATACCTGACCATGTCTATCCGTAATTTTGCCGCGAGTCGCGGATAGTTCCAAGGTACGAGCATAACGATTCTCGCCTTGCTTTTGCAAAAACTCGGTCGTCATACCCTGCAAATACAAGGCGCGAGACATCAGTGTAAAAAATGCCGCGAACAAAAAGAACAACAATAGGCGCGAACGCCACACTGGCAATTTCACTGCCAATACGGGGTTAGATGAAAATGAGACGCCTTTGCCAGCAGCCGTGCGGGAATTTGAATTGACGCGACTCACTTGACCACCTCAGCAGTTAAATATTGCGTGCGATCTGGCGTCACATGTGCCATGCCCAACTCTTGACTGGCGACGGTCTCAATGCGGGAATGTTTGCCAAAAGTCGATTGATCTAATTTAAGCTGCGTCCACTCGACTTCGTACTGCTTACTCAAAGTCTGAGCGCGTTCCAATTCAATAAACAAACGACGTGCCTGATACTGAGAATTAATCAAGGTCAAGGCACAAATCACCAAAGCAGCACCTAACAAGATATTCAGACGCACGCCCATTACGCGTCTCCTGCCGGTTCTACGATGCGTTCCGCAACGCGCATGATCGCGGAGCGTGCGCGTGGATTGCGCAAGACTTCTTCTTCACTCGGCTTGATTCGAGAGACCAAGCGCATTTGAGGCTTAGGCAAATCAGCTTCACGAATCGGCAAACGACGATCTGGCTGCACCACCTTGGCTTTAGAAGCAAAGAATTGCTTCACGATGCGATCTTCCAAAGAATGAAAACTAATCACCACCATACGACCATGTGGTGCCAGACTTTCATAAGCAGCAGCTAAACCGATCTCGAGGTCTTCAAGCTCTTTATTGACGAAAATCCAGATAGCTTGAAAGGTGCGAGTTGCCGGGTCTTTGCCCTTCTCGCGAGTTTTGACGGCGTGTGCGACGAGTTCGGCAAGCTGCCGAGTACTTGAAATGGACTCGCTCGCCCGGCGAGCAACAATCGCCTTTGCAATCTGAAAAGCAAACCGTTCTTCCCCATAATTTTCTATGACCTCCCTAATTTTTTGCTCATCCTCATGCGCCAACCACTCCGCCGCAGATATACCGCGAGTCGTATCCATACGCATGTCTAATGGGCCATCATTTCTAAAACTAAAACCCCGTTCCGCATCGTCCACCTGCGGCGATGAAATACCGAGATCCATCAAAATACCATCCACTCGTGCCACGCCCTGCTCTTGCAAAGCCTCAGACATGGTGGCAAAACTATCGTGCACGATATGAAAACGCGCATCAGAAATCTGCTGCGCATTGGCAATCGCGTATAAATCTTTATCAAAGGAAATCAGTCGCCCTTGAGGACCAAGTTGACTCAAAATTTTGCGGCTATGACCGCCGCGCCCAAACGTACCATCAACGAAAATCGCGTTGGTACGAGCACCTTGTATGTCGAGCGCGTTAACTGCCTCGTCTAGCAACACCGTGTGGTGAATGAATTCTTCCTGATGATTCACAGTCATAGTGCGCGATCAGAAAGAGAAATTGCTGAGTGCTTCAGGCATGCCACCGGCGATGGCCTGCGCTTCGTTTTCGGCCAACTTGGCAGCATCCCAAATTTCAAAATGCGATCCCATACCTAGCAACATGACATCGCGTTGCATACCGACGGCATTACGCAATTCAGGCGTAAC
>CAUPNA010000062.1:0-23278 GCA_963512475.1 uncultured Undibacterium sp. | reverse complement strand
TTCAACACAGCTTCTTTGACGTCTAAAGTAAGATTGCGCTCTTTCAATCCAGAACGTAATCGTTCAATGGGTACTTCAGCTATGTTTTTGGGTGTCACGTATAAACTGCGATCTTTATATTCCATCGTTGTTACACCAGCCTTCGGCAAAATACCCACGGTCTGATCCCAAACTTGCGCGAACAATCCACTCAATACCAGAAAATCATCGTTGCTCGACTGCCCAGTCAATTTCTTTGCTACGTTAATCTTTTGCTGCATTTGTGCGAGCGGATCGCGTACGACTGTCTCGTTAGGAAAACTAGTTTTATAGATGGATAATAAAGAACTGCGAATCGCAGTCGACTCACGTTGCAAAGTCCACCACTCCCAATTCAAACCCAACACACCGACAGATACCGCGCAGCCCAATAAGATGAGCGACCAACGCCAACGCATCCAATCGAAAGCCTTCTTGCTTTCCAGTTGTAAACTTGAGAATAGATCGAGCGATTTCGATGAAATAGAAGCGAGCTTTATTTTCCAATCGACGGGATAAAACTGCAAAACTCTGTCTTGCAATTGGAAACTAGGCTTCTGCAATTCTGATATCAATGCTGATTCACCATAAATACTCAAATCACCTTGTGGAGCCAGTAATTGCACGGCACTCCACACAGCCTGACTCAAGGCATCAGGTTCTAAAGAAGCATGGTGTGCATCAAGATAAAAACCCGCAACTTGCTGATCTTGACCACAAACACTGATATCGAAAATTTCATTGGAACCGTGCAATGCTTCAATTAAAACGGAAGTCTGATCAGCATGCAATGGCAAACCCGTGGCCGTGGAATAAGCAGAAATTTTTCGGGCTGGAAATTGTTCAGCCAACTTTGAAAGGCGTTCCATCCAAGCACGGGAAACTACGGCAACGACACACATACCGTCCACTGGCGGTGCGGCGATAAACAATAATTCTGCCGGGTCTGTCAACAGTTGTTCTTCTAACAGATTGGGAAGCGCTAATTTCAATTTAGCAAAAGGCATAGGAGGCACAGCGACCTTCAATACGGTCACATCACTAGCGGATACCATAAGCACAAGCTGTGCAAGATCTTGCGCCAATGCTAGCAAGCCAGACAAGCTTTGCTTCCCTTGTTGCAATACATTCTTCTCTGCAGATGCCAAACAAAAAGGAAATAAAAATTCCTCCCATTGTTCATCAGCGTTAATCGCGGCCTTTGCAGGCAATTGTAAATAAAGCGTACTTGCCATGTTGTCCCACATCCCTTGATAAATTGAGTTTCTCTAGCTCTTTTTTATTGATATAAAACGCAGACTCAATTTTTGTACTTCGTATGAAAGCTCTTTACTATTAACTCTCTTTTATCCACAACACTTGCACTCGCTGGCCTTCACGCTCAAACAAGGCATTCACTTCTAATAATGACCGATTCAATTTCACTCTGCCATTGATCACAAAATATTTTGTCCTAAAATCGAGTACTTGATCTGCGTTAGCTTCCACCTTGTCAGGGAAATTTAATTTAAACCGCTCAAAATCCAAAAAGTAAGTACGGTCACGCGTAGCAATCATCAATGCCGCATCACTCATACTCACATTCTCCAGACGCGCGGATAATACCTCGGCACTGGTCGTATTCACATTAATTTTCGTCTCGACCGGCAATACGGTAACAAAATTCTTTAACTGACCAATCATTTGCGGCGTAAAACCCGGCACAGACAAGAGATCATCGATTTGACTAAATTTTAAGAATTGTACTTCGGAATTCAAACCTGCCGATAGACCAAAAGTTGAATCTCCACCCGGATTTGTGATCACAGGCTTACTTGCATCCCCTGTTGCCCGCCCTGTTGCGTCTCCAGCTCTGTCACCACCAGCACTGCCCGCTCCAATAGGTTTAGCACCATCAGCACCAGAAGTACCTGGCGCTGATGGTCCAACTGCCAAACGTTCTTGAGTCAAAGCAATTTGCGCAGCGACGTGTTGTGCCAAGCTTGGATCCATGCGCAAATTTGACAAAAGTTTGGCGAAGGCAGTTTGCTCTCGTAAGTTAACTACGCCATTTTTTGCTAAATTGGTCAGATTGAACTTGGCTTGAGCGTCACTGATTTGGCCTGATAAAGAAGCTTCACTATCCTCGGTATCAGACTTACCATTTTCCACATATTGGTCAAGCCTAGTGTCACCCAAATTCACAGCCCAGGGTTCGCCCAAGTGATCAACCTTGCTGGTTCGTTCATCTTCCCGCAAAATCAAGGCAGCCCAGTCTAAAGCACCACGCAACACCCATTTTTTTTGTAATTGATATCGTTGATTTTCAATCGAACGCACTTGCACCTGCTGCTGCCAAAATAAGCTGGCAACGATAGTAATTGCCAGTGCTGTCAGCAATAAAGCCGTTACCACAGCAACCCCAGATTGCTGGCGCAGAAAGCGGGTCTTTTTCATGCAGCACCCAACAAGAATATCTTTAACAAAGGATTTGCCTGCCCTGCCAATTGCATAGTGACTTCTAAACCGGTTTTTCTTGGTACTTCTTTACCTATTTTTCCAGCGCCTGGAACGACAGTCTGCGGCGCAGCAATATCACTACCGGCGACACGCCAGCTATTTTCATCGTTGTTCCAAGTTCGCATCTGAAACATGGCAATGTCAGTTTGCAATTTAACCACCGGCATGTTGTCACTGCCATTAATGGCATTTTGCCAGTAAGAATCAAGAATTTTCAGATCACGGGTCGCAATAGATTCGCGCCGCGTAAAGACCCCATCTTGCATGCGATAAGCAACCACTTGCAAACGAGTTGCTTGATTGTCGTCGTACACCGTGCGTATCAAAATCAATTGTTGTTCAAAAGCGCGCAAGTTTTCTCTACGTGGAAGTAGAGATTCACTGACCAAATGTGCACAATCGTTTTCTAACTGCACAAAACTGATCTGCGCACCACGGCTTTGCTCTAACTCTTTAGTTAAAGTGACTCGCGCACGAATAATGCTATCAAGCCCACTCCAACCCATGACTGCAATAATCGCCAGAATAGCAATTGCGACCAATAGTTCAATTAAGGTGAACCCTCGCCGAGAATGTTGAGGTCTATGGCGCATTCGGCACCACCTGAGTTAACTTGGCCAATCGTCTTTGCAAGTTACTGGCATCAAAGACCAATACTTCGACACGCCGGAACGAGGGATTTGGCGTCGACAACACGTGTTCCTCACAGAGAAAATTGAGCTCCCCCTGCGAACATGGAAAACTACGCTCACCGATTTGTGGCCATTCTTTACCCAGTCGAATTTGCGCCAGACGATTTTCGGCAGACCAGTTTGCCATCATGGTTGCACGTAAACCGCTGCTATTTTGAGCCAAACTTCCAACAGCGCGTAGACTTGCCCCAAGCACAGTACCAACGATAACCAATGCGACTAATACCTCAAGCAAGGTAAAACCAAGCTCGCGCCGACAAAGAAAAATACTAGAGGGTTTCGAGATCATCGTCTTTTACTCAACCACAAAGTGACCAACACCATCAGCGTTGATCGTGACCTGATCTTCCGCAACACGCAAAATCATTAAGAATGGTCGACTCACCGGTTCGCGTCCAAAAACAATGCGTAAGTTGCGCGCTGATTGTTCGTCATTTGAAACGATTTCAAGTTTAGTTTCAGGAAATGTAAACTCACGACCGCGCAAGGTATCGAGATCTTCCATTTTTTCCCATTTATTGTCGTTCAACACGAGAAATTGATAGCCTTTATCTCGGACCTCGAACGCGGTCGGGCGATTGCGGACTATTGCTTCTTCACGCGCCAATTGCAATAAAAGAGAAATTCTCTGTGCGTCTGTTTGTAAACGTTGCCGTGTGCTTTGCAACGCAGTTAAGGACACGGCGCCCAACATGATACCCATGATCACCAAAACCACTAATAATTCAAGCAAAGTAAATCCACCGTGACGCACGCGCAAAACGGACACCGTCTTTCTTGAATAATCAGAGAGTATTAAAGATCCCACGAGCCGATGTCAGCATCGTAACCTGCGCCGCCAGGCTGAGCATCTTGTCCATAGGAGAAGATTTCCACATCAGACTTCAAACCAGGCGACATGAATTGATAAGGATTGCCCCATGGATCTTTAGGCAATTTTGAAATATAGCCTTCAGGTTTATACCCGTTTGCAGCTGGGCCGGACGTCGGTTTCGTAATTAAAGCTTGCAAGCCTTGTTCCGTCGTCGGATAACGTTGATTATCCAACTTGTACATTTTCAAGGCACCAATCATCGTAGCGATATCTTGTTTGGCCTGCAGCACTCGAGCATCGTCAGTACGCCCCATTAGTTTTGGCACGACCAAGCCAGCCAAAATACCCATAATCACCAAAACGATCATGATCTCAATTAAAGTAAAACCTCTATTCAAGCGTTTAACCATATCTTTCGCTACATTCTTTGTTCGCATACCACTTCCTAATTTAAGTCAACTCTTGGTTCAAACCAGTTTCATATCACTTTATTTCTGTGAAAATCAAGGTGCTAGCAGCACAACACACAAACGCACCTCAAAACATGCAGAATTAGCAAAAGCGCATCGGAGAAATCCTAACATGAAACCTATGACAAAATTTGTTTTCTATCTATCAAAGTCGTTTAATTTTAAAATTACAACATGTGCTGCTCAATGAAACCGAATGCCTAATTTCGACGTGGGAAGCCTTCTGCCAAAATTCTTTCCCACACAATATCCTTTTGATCCTGTGTCATGAACACCCAATCAGCAACTTCAGCCACCGTCCGCCCACAACCGCGACAAACATCATCAAAGGTCGTCGAGCACACCGCAACACATGGCGTATCAGGTCGATTATTTTTTTCATTCATTATTGGTTCCAGCCACTATTCTCAAAAATCCTCAAAATATCTTGCTGCCAGCCTGCCATTCATGCCTAGTGCTAGTGGGTCTCAATTATACGCAGTAATCTACCGTTTTTTTCTGAACTGTCCCACCACTTTCAATACAACTTTCCGGAGCACCAAATTCAAAGCGACACAAATCAGGCTTTGGTTCTCGCTTCAAACTTGGATCATTGCAAAAAATTGCCAACCAAAATACAAAACAGTATTGACCAGACCAGTATTCCACCGCAGAATCGAATACCAGCACATTCATAATAAAAAAATCAATTCATTTTATAGGGAAATTACATGGCACAAGAATTTTTCCAGGCACTGATACTACTCATTCTCGTTACCGACCCGTTTGGTAATATTCCCATTTTTGTTAGTGTACTTTCCAAAGTCGCACCCGAGCGCCGTTGGCGAGTCGTGATGCGTGAATGTGCGATTGCTTTCATCTTGCTTTTGCTTTTTATGTTTTTCGGCAAACTTTTTTTGGCCGCACTTCATTTATCCGAAGTAGCTTTACGCATAGGCGGCGGTGTAATTCTATTTTTGATTGCTTTACGTATGGTGTTTCCACAAGAAGGTGGCGTGTTCGGCGACGTTGAGGGTGACCAAGAACCCTTTATTGTTCCATTAGCGATTCCGGCTCTAGCTGGCCCTTCTTCGCTAGCAACAGTATTATTATTCTCTTCAGATAGTCGATTAGATGTCGCGATCCATGTCGGTGCTCTAGTCGCAGTGGCCATCGTTTGGCTGGTGGTCTTGCTCAGCGCTGAACGCATGCAGCGTGTCTTAGGTGAGCGCACGATGACAGCCGTTGAACGATTAATGGGTTTGATCTTGACAGCGATGGCAGTCGAAATGCTATTGGCAGGTATACGTGAATACGTCAAAACTTTAGGCTAACTCATTTAAGCATTCAGCCATTTCGAGCAAGGGCACCAAGTTTAAATAATTTGGTGCTCTCTAAATGCCGCAATTTGGACCGCATCATAACCCAGTTGCAACAACACTTCTTCCGTGTGAGCACCTAACTCTGGCCCCAACCATTTGGTGCTACCTGGTGTCTCAGATAACTTAGGACTGATTGCTGGCAATTTCACTGGAGTGCCGTCGTCAAACTGGTGCTGCTCAAACATATCTCGCGCTTGAAACTGCGCATCACTCATCATATCGCGCACAGAATAAATTTTACCAACTGGTACATCTGCCTCACGCAACACCGCTAATGCACTATCAATGGTATGCGTAGAACACCAGGCTTGAATAGCCGCATCAATTTCAAGCGTGCGCGGCACGCGACCGTCATTCCTCTGCAATCCAATATCGTGCGCCAAATCTTCGCGATTGATCGCTAACATCAGGCGATGAAAAATAGCATCACCATTACCGGCAATCACAATATTCTCGTTGTCCGAAGTTGTATAAGTATTCGATGGCACAATTCCTGGCAATGCACCACCTGTGCGTTCACGCACCACGCCAGCAAAGTCGAATTCTGGCACCAGCGATTCCATTAAGTTGAATACCGATTCATACAAAGCGACATCAACCATCTGCCCACGACCTGCCACGCAATCCGCACCCGATTTCCCGTTCCAACGTCCGCCGGTCACATCTCGATGGCGCAAGGCCATCATTGCGCCGATCACGCCATGCAATGCCGCTACAGAATCACCTATCGAGATACCAACCCGAACTGGCGGGCGATCAGCATGACCAGACACGTAGCGCAAGCCCCCCATCGATTCACCGATAGCACCGAAACCGGGTAAATCACGCATGGGGCCTGTCTGCCCGTACCCGGAAAGGCGCACCATGATAGTGGCAGGATTCTCGGCTTTCAAAGATTCAAACCCCAACTGCCATTTTTCCAGAACACCAGGGCGATAATTCTCAATGATAATGTCGGCATCAAGTGCCAGCTCACGGGCGATTTTCTGCGCCTGTGGCGTTTTCATATTTAAGGTAATGCTTTTCTTATTGCGCGCCTGCACGCTCCACCAGAGCGAAGTACCATCTTTTAAGACACGCCAATGACGCAAAGGATCGCCGCCATCCGGCGCTTCTACCTTAATGACTTCGGCGCCAAACTCGGCCAGCATACGAGAACAAAATGGACCAGCAATAAGTGTTCCTAATTCAAGAACTTTGATACCCGCAAGTGGCCCTGTTTTCGTTTCAGAAGAAGAGGATGAAGATGCGTTCGCGCTCATCAGGTCACCCGACGATCTAACATAGCACGGGCTATCGTTCCCGGATCAACATATTCCAATTCCCCACCCACTGGCACCCCACGTGCCAATCGGCTAACATGCAAACCACGCGCCTTCAAGGTCTCACTGATGTAATGGGCTGTTGCTTCACCTTCATTGTTGAAATTGGTCGCCAACACGACTTCTTTGACCACACCATCAGTGGCTCGTCGTATCAGTTTGTCTAGATGAATGTCTTGCGGACCGACGCCATCTAAGGGCGATAAACGTCCCATCAAAACGAAATACAGCCCTTTAAACGTCATGGTCTGCTCGATCATCAATTGATCGCTTGGCGATTCCACTACGCACAACATTGAGACATCTCGCTGCGCATTAGCGCAGGTATCGCACAATTCATTTTCCGTGAACGTGTTGCAAGAACTGCAGTTATGCACCATGTTCAACGCGTTTAACATCGCCTTGCCGATTTGTTCAGCACCTTCTCTATCATGTTGCAACAAATGATATGTCATACGCAAAGCGGACTTTGGACCTACGCCGGGTAAGCGACGCAGAGCCTCAGATAATTGCTCAAGGCTACTTAAAGATTTCACGCAGGCGCCTTAATGAAAGAGGCACATCAAAAAGCCATTTGACGTGCCTGAGTAACCGCAAAAATAAAATGAACTACAAAGTAGTCTCCGAGGACTGTTTCCGAATCCAAAACTCGATTCGAAAATAAATGCATTAAAACGGCATCTTGAATCCTGGGGGTAAAGGCATACCTGCTGTCAGTCCAGACATTTTTTCTTGACTGGTTGCTTCCGCTTTGCGCACGGCATCATTGAATGCAGCAGCGACCAAATCTTCCAGCATATCTTTATCATCCGCCAATAAAGAAGGGTCTATCGTGACGCGCTTCACATCATTTTTACAAGTCATGACAACTTTGACCAAGCCAGCGCCAGACTGGCCTTCCACTTCAACCAAAGCCAATTGATCCTGCGCTTTTTTCATATTGTCTTGCATAGCCTGCGCTTGTTTCATTAAGCCTGCGAGTTGGTTCTTCATCATAATTACATCTCCTAATCAAATTAAATCGGGCGCACACTGCCCGTCAAAATACTGGCGCCAAATTCGCGCATCAAAGTTTGTACAAAACTATCAGATCGAATTGCCTGTTCTGCCTGCACCTGTCGCTCAGCACGTTCAGCGACCGCTTGAGCATTAGCAGTTTGTTCGACCGCACCAATCTCAAAATCAATACGAATTTCCTTGCCAAATTCAGCAAATCGCTCGTTCAGCGCGGCAGTCAATTTTTCCCCACTGCCAGCTGACAACAAAGTTTGAAAAGGAACACACAACTTCAACTGAATCGCATTACCATTCAACTGGCAAGACCGCAATTCACTTTGCTGCGCCAATTGCTGAGCCACACCGCGCACTGATAATGAAGCAGCCAGATTCGGCCAATGCCCATCCCAATTAATCTCAGCCATGGGCGTCAATTGCAAAACATAGCTAGCAATAGAAGTTGTTTCTGGAGCAGATTCGGCTAAAACTTTAGGAACTGTTAATACCTCTGCAGGTACATTAGTTTCCATCGCCGAAGCCACAAGTCGCTCAGGCAGTTCATGTGCCGCGACTTGAGTAACATTCACATCCAAAAGCAATTCAGTCGTACTATCATCCGTCCAATAGTCACCGTCTTGAATTTCTTTTTGCCGACTAGTGGGACGCGATACCGCGCCTTGATCAAATTCAATATCGTCCCACGGTGGCGGCATCTCATTACTTTCGCCATAAGTTGGCGCTGACTCGACCGCTATCGCTTTTGGGACTGACACAGCTTGAACGTTGTTTTGTGCTGAAGCCACCACAATTGGTGCGACCGGTTTGGCGATCACATCAGATACAGGTGCAACTGAACTCGGCGCTGCAAGTCGATTTGCATTTTGTCCATTTTGTTTTTGACTACTGGCTGCGCGCGCAGCGGCTAAAGCAGCCATCGCCGGACTCATCGGCTTTGCAGCAGGAAGCGCAGCGTCATTTGTTGCGCCGGACGCTATTGAGGGCGGCAATACCGATGCAGGCACGGCGACAGCAGCGGTCACGGTCGAAACGTTCGCTTGCAAGGGCGCGGGCTCAACTGCAGCAGAAACAGTCGCAGAACTTACATTGCGATCAGGCATTTCACGTGACGCCAAGGGCTGCGGCGTTTGCGCAGCGATTGCTGGACGTCCAGCAGGCAAAGGCAAACCACGATTCGCTACACCATTATTTGTTCCAGATCCACCTGCGCCAACTGACAAAACTAATGAGGCCGGCCGAAAAGCCAGCATACGTAACAAGCTCATGCTAAAGCCCGCATATTCGTCTGGCGCTAAGCCTATTTCGTTGCGCCCGTGTACAGCAATTTGATAAAACAGTTGCACTTCTTCTTTATTAAAACTTTGTGCCAATCTCAACAATTCGTTACGTTCAGGCAAATCATCTGCCAATGCCGCGGGCACCATTTGAGCGACTGCAATTTGATGCAACATCGTACCCAAATCTTGTAAGGCCGATTTATAAGACAAGCTACGTACCGCCATTTCGTCAGCAATCGCCAACAACGCAGCACCGTCTTCCTGCGCCAAGGCATCGAGCAAACGAATTAAATAAGACTGATCTAAAGCGCCAAGCATACTTTGAACCGCATCTAAACTAACCTTACCCGCAGCATAGGCAATTGCCTGATCGGTCAAAGACAGCGCATCGCGCATAGAACCATGCGCACCTTGCGCCAACAAGCGAAGTGCCGGCAGCTCAAATTCGATATGCTCTTGACCTAAAATATTGTCTAAATGCGCGACGATATGACCTGGCGGCATTTGTTTCAAATTAAATTGCAAACAGCGAGACAACACCGTGACAGGAATTTTTTGCGGATCGGTTGTAGCGAGAATAAACTTGACGTGCTCCGGTGGCTCTTCCAATGTCTTCAACATGGAGTTAAAGGCATGATTGGTCAGCATGTGCACCTCGTCTATCATGTAGACTTTGAAGCGTGCGTTCGAAGGCGCATAAATTGCTTGCTCCAGCAGAGCTGCCATTTCATCCACACCGCGATTTGAAGCTGCATCCATCTCGATATAATCGACAAAACGCCCGGCATCAATCGATGAACAGGCATCACACACACCACATGGCTGCGCGGTTATACCTTTTTCACAATTAAATGACTTCGCTAAGATGCGAGACAAGGTTGTCTTACCTACACCGCGCGTTCCGGTGAACAAATAGGCATGATGTAAACGCTGTTGCTCGAGCGCGTGCGTTAAGGCACGAACAACATGTTCTTGACCAACAAGAGTATCAAAACTCTTAGGGCGATATTTTCTGGCGAGGACTTGATAGGACATGGTGCAATTTTACCTTATTCTTCCGCGCAAAAATCGCGATTGGGACATGAGGAATGTTTCAACCAAAAATACTTTTTAAAGTTTTAGATTGAGAACTACTTCAATAACTTAGGGCCTACATCGCGACCAAGATGTTAGTCAAGTAAGTTGCGAAAACTAAAATGCCGACTATTCAGGCTGCTGCATTTTAATGAAAATTACGAAACTACGCAGCAGCTATTTGTGTATCGCGACAATCTAGCTATCAGATAAAGGTAATCCTTCAGACTTAGATCCATCTCGTCGACGCAACTCTTCCCTCAATGCAGCGACTTCTTGATGGAGCGCTCGGATATCATTGTGCAACTCCTGCTCAAAGATCTCTTCCTCCTCACCAACAAACAAGGCTGCAATATTAGCGGTGACGAATGAAAACATCGCGTACCCTAACAATACAATAAAGAACGCAAATATCTTTGATGCTGGCGTGGACGGCACTATATCGCCATAACCTACCGTTGCAACGGTCGTAAATGCCAGCCAAACACCATCGGCATAATTAGTTACCTTAGGTTCTAGCCAATAAAAACCAGCACCCGCACTGCTGAGCATAGTTAAGGCAAGCGCCGTCATTTGTGCCAAATGACTAGGCCGCATATTACTCAGAAGTAAAGTGAAAATTCTCAACAAAATCACCGCGCACAAGCTCAAACGAAACAACCATTCAAACGTACTCCAATGGATTGGTGTAGGAAACGCACTAAAAATGCACCCGAGTATGATCACGACATCAAGAACAAACTTTCCATGCTTTCGTACTTGATGGCGATGTTGAAACCACTGCCAAACTGCATCAGTAATCAGTATCAAGGCCACTACCGCATATAAAACACGTCCCAGACGCTGCACATCTGCATTTTCATTACCCAATAGCAAATAAAATGCAGGTATCGAAAGTAATAAACCCAATAACAATACGGGGCGAGCAAACCAAGAAAAGTGAGTCCACTCTGAACGATGCTCGCGCATGCTTGGTAATTTCGAGTTCAATTTATCCAATTTCCACCCCACAAATAATTATGTTCACTACAAATTTCGAGAACGACGCACAGAAAAATTATCGCAAACAATCAACACTTGCTTTGCGATTCATCAGTAACGCGTCAGAAACGCAAACACGAGCAACAAACAAACTCCTAACGAAATCGCACGCGTCTCGCCAAGGGATGCGAGTTAGAAAAAATCAGGAAAAATAGCTTGGGGTGATACCGAAATTGAAATGTAGAATTTACTTAACCCTGATCGGGTAAGAGAAAGGAAAGAGGCGAGCCTGATCTGCGGCACTTACGGGAAATGACTGTGGCTGCTTCGTTCCCGACCTGACCAGATTGGTCACGCCGCAATGCGCAGGGGCCCGCCAGCTGCAATTATAGCGCATTGCGTATCATCCGTGAATGAAAATCAAAAGATCAAGTTCATTAACATCACTCCATTACAAACCTAGCTCCTGCCAAATATTATCAATACGTTGCTTCACTTCCGAAGACATCTGTATAGTAGTTCCCCACTCACGCGTCGTTTCCCCCGGCCATTTATTGGTCGCATCCAAACCCATTTTGCTACCTAAACCACTGACTGGTGATGCAAAATCTAGGTAATCAATAGGTGTATTATCGACCATCGTCGTATCGCGCAATGGATCCACGCGAGTAGTAATCGCCCATATAACTTCTTTCCAATCGCGAATGTTCACGTCCTCATCCACCACAATGATGAACTTCGTATACATAAACTGACGCAAGAAACTCCAGACGCCAAACATCACCCTTTTCGCATGCCCCGCGTAGGACTTTTTGATCTGAACCACCGCCATACGATAGCTACAACCTTCAGGCGGCAAATAGAAGTCCATAATTTCCGGAAATTGTTTTTGCAACAGCGGAATGAAAACTTCGTTAAGTGCAACACCTAACACGGCAGGCTCATCCGGCGGTTTGCCCGTGTAAGTGGAGTGATAAATAGGATCACGTCGCATCGTAATTCTATCTATAGTAAATACTGGAAAACTATCTTGCTCATTGTAATAACCAGTGTGATCACCGTAAGGACCTTCTAGTGCGTGCTCATAGCCACTAGGATGTGACTCATCGGGATAAATATGGCCTTCCAAAACGATCTCAGCAGATGCGGGCACTCGTAACTCGCTACCTATTGCCTTGACCAACTCCGTGCGGCTACCGCGGAGTAATCCAGCAAACTGATACTCTGACAAACTATCTGGCACAGGCGTTACAGCGCCAAGAATCGTTGCTGGATCTGCCCCCAAGGCAACCGCTATCGGATATGGCTGACCTTTGGTCGTCAAAGCATGCTCACGAAAATCCAAAGCGCCCCCCCGATGTGCCAACCAACGCATGATCACTTTATTTCTCGACAAAACCTGTTGGCGATAAATCCCCAAATTCTGGCGTTTTTTGTGTGGGCCTTTGGTAATGACAAGTCCCCAGGTAATCAATGGAGCCACATCACCTGGCCAGCAATGCTGTATAGGCAAACGTGCCAAGTCAACGTCATTGCCTTCCCAAACAATCTCCTGACATGGCGCACTTCGCAACTCCTTAGGCGCCATATCCCAGACCGCCTTTACCAAAGAACCAAGACCTAAAATATCTTTAAATCCTTTGGGAGGCTCGGGCTCCTTTAACGAAGAAAGCACATGTCCAATCTTACGCAACTCACTAATATCATTCGCGCCCATGCCCATCGCAACGCGCTTAGGCGTTCCAAAAAGATTACCCAATACCGGAATAGTATGACCAGTAGGTTTAGTAAAAAGCAGTGCTGGCCCTTCCATTCGCAAAGTGCGATCACAAATCTCAGTCATTTCGAGATAAGGGGAAACCGGCGTAACTATTTGTTTTAATTCATTTTGTTGCTGCAATTGGGAAATAAAATCCCTTAAATCTGAATATTTCATATTTTTTTACGAATTTAAAGATCTTAAAAATTTGCTCAAAAACCCTAGGCAAGTAGTTGATTTTATTAGCGTTTGCTGCGATGCAGCACAATTCATTATACCTAAAAGTAGTTACTTTTAAATTCTATAGTATTGACTTGATATAAATGCCCCCCTACAATTCGCCCAACTTTGAAAACCACTGGATTGATTTACAGTAATTTTTTGAAGCTGTTTGAATTTACCGAAGTGTATCTGATTCAAGCTTCTTCAATTTATGGGCATCGGATTCCCATCTCTGAGTAAGGACAACAACTCTCCTTACTACAAACTCAGGCGAAAGCCTTAATCCGAATTTCGTTATTCATCCTTTTTTGCCATGCCATTGCAAGACACAAAAGGATGAAAAACTCCGGCGCTTTATGATTATGTCGCATATGACTTAATCAAGGGCGATGTTTCTGATTCGATGAAGTTGCTTTATGAACTGCTATGCGGCGTATTGCAGGCAGTGCTTCTCGAGATTTCAGGAGGTTGTATGCTTCAAAATTTAATACCAACAACGCGAAGTTTAAGTAAGAGTCTCCCCTCGGAAAAAGAGATGACTCGCTTGCTCGCCCAAACTATGTCTCACAGTAATACACACAAAAACAGCAATACAATTAATAATCAGTCCAAAGTAAATAATTCAATTTCATTATTGCATCTCACTTCTGGATTTGGGCTGATTGCCACGCTGTTGTTAATTTGCATGTTTCTCAACCCTAGTCTTGCCGATAAGTTTCTCGCAATGTCGCCGTTTTCTAGCGAAGAACAAGCTAGCCAAGACAATAAAGCTGAAGCGCCTGACTTGGCCATGCTCATGGCAACGCCACAACTCATTTCGCAAGCCAACGCCAGTGAAATTGAAACCAAAGCAGATCTGGAAACAAGCACCAATTACAAATTAATTGGCAGCCAACGCCAACAGCAATTAGTCACAACTTGGCTAGCAAAACGCTACCGTGTTGCCAATGATGCGATTGATATGTTGGTTTCAGCGGCTTACCTGACTGCGCACGAAACCAAATTAGATCCTTTATTGATTCTCTCAGTAATCGCTATCGAATCTCGCTTCAATCCCTTTTCCGAAAGTCCAGTGGGCGCGCAAGGTTTGATGCAGATTATGTCTAAGATACATCATGATAAATTCTCAGAATTAGGCGGCGTCAAAGCAGCTTTAAATCCGGTGGCGAATATCAAAGTTGGTGCTCTGATTTTAAAAGACTATGTGACCAGTGCTGGCTCTGTTGAAGCTGGCTTGAAACGCTATGTCGGTGCTTCAGATAATGAAACAGATGGCGGCTATGGTCACTTGGTTTTGTCAGAATACAAGCGATTAAAAGATGTCGCAGCTGGTAAAACCGTATCGATTTTTTCGACTACCGCCCGCCCGACCTTGATTTCTCGCCCTCAAGAGCCGCTTGACGAAAAACGCGATAATCTGACGCAGGATAAAGAAATAAAGCCGGCAAGTATCGATCAATTGGCTGGCATCTAAGAAGATTAGATTGAGATTTACGCTTCATCTTTGGTCTATGTAAATTTTCGAACTTCCACAAAAAAACGCAGCCTTTAATTAAGGCTGCGTTTTTTTGTGCATTCTCATTAAAGACTCACAATAAATTATTGGGCTTCGACCTTGCATCAAATCCAAAATCATATTCTGCGGCGACTTTAACAACAGCATCCCGAAAATCGTGCATTAATTGTGAACGAATACCTCCACTAGGATAAGCCAACACATATTCGTAGCTAATTTCACCCGCAAATGGCCGTACCACCACACCGTGCTTTTCCCAAATCTTAGCTGCAAATGGCTCTACGATCGATAAGCCCAGTCCATTTGCCACCATTGCATAACGGGTATGTGAGGTATGGGTTTTAATCACGTTTCTCGGAACACTCCCAACATCCCTCAAACTCTGCTGCTCCTTCTCGTAGTTCTGCGAAATAATAGGCATCCAACCTATCATGTTTTCGCCATGTAAATCAGCGGGATAAATCATCTCTTTATTCGCGAGACGATGCCCGGCAGGCATTGCACAAGAAACATCAACTCGCAAAATTGTCTCAATTTCTACACCAGCAAAAGCAGGGAAATCTAAAGCAATGGCCATATCGACCTTCATATCTTGCAAACGCACTAAAATTTCAGGTCGATTGCAAGTATCGACAGTGACTGGAACATCTGGATGATATTTAAAGAATTCCTTCAACACTAATGGCATCAAAGTGGTAGATAGCACGAAGAGACAAGCCACAGAAATACCTTCTGGCGCCTCATTTCGGATGTTTGTGGCGACTTGACTTAGACGCTCTAAGCCCAGAAAATTTTCTTCTACCGCACGAAAAAAACGAACACCTGCTATGGTTGGTTCAAGTCGCCCTTTAGAGCGGTTAAAAAGGCGAAATCCGAGTGAGTCCTCTAAATCAGAAACCAAGCGACTAATGGCAGGCTGTGTAATATTCATCTTGCGCGCAGCGCCAACACTGGTTCCCGAGACCATCAAACAACGGAATGCTTCAATTTGTCTAAATTTCATCATAATTAATTTATCTTTAAGTTAAAATAATTTTTAAACAACGCAAGCCTTATAACAATTTTACATAGGTAATGTAATTTTGTGACTAGACATGATACGTGAAATTTGAAATACTCAGTAACAAATACCTACTAGAGAAATGTCAAAGAACAATTCCAGTAGCGTATTCAGTATAAAAAATATAAAAGTATAAAAATACTCAAAAGATGATTTTATGACAGTGCACTGCATTATTCACTGCACATCATACCTATCAAGAAATCACGCTTTTGAACTGCTTTGGGGAGAGCAATATGTTGGCATGTGGTACAGTAAAATTATTTGGTTTAGACGAAAAACTCGATCTCAATACGGGCTTACGACGCTCTAAACTCACACATCATTACTTGGGCGATATTGAAGCAGAATCTCGCTTTGAATGTTTAGCCTTTGCTGGAGCATCAGGCAATTCTAATTTCGTCGGACTTGAATATCTTTCAGGGCGAATTGGTGACCGTGTCGGCGGCTTTATATTGCAACACATAGGCACCGTTAAATCGGGACTCTCGATCAGTACCTTAAACGTGATATCAGGTTCAGGCACAGGTGATTTCGCAGGAATTAAGGGTCATGGTCGCACTACCTGGAACATGAGTGGAAATGATACTTCGCAAGTATTGCTTGAATATAGCTTCGATTAATACGATTTTTAGTCGGCCTCTCTGCACAATCTGCATCAAACTAACTGATAGCAAAAAGCCCTCCGTATAGAGGGCTTTTGCATGCATGGAACGATGCGTTCACCGATGAGAACAACTAGTGAACGCCATTAACAAACGAAATCAATGAAACACAATTGCTTATTTTGCGTTGATTTCGGTGACGCGTAAACGTGCCGCCAATTTATCCAAAACACCATTGACATATTTATGGCCGTCTTGCCCACCAAATGATTTTGTGAGCTCAACCGCTTCATTAATCACCACACGGTAAGGTATCTCAATATGATTTTTCAATTCATAGGTACCAATCAACAATGCAGCATGTTCAATCGGTGACAGCTCAGCAATGCCACGGTCAATAAATGGCGCAAATTCTTCACGTAATTGTATTGATTGGTTAATAGCGCCATGGAGTAAAGCGTCAAAATGCTCACGATCGGCTTTATCAAAGCCATGCGCTTCACGAATATGGGCGTCAATCACACCAGAATCTTCATTATTCAAAAGCCATTGATAAATACCTTGTAAGGCAAACTCACGCGCACGATGACGAGGTGAGCGATTTTTGCTTGGATTCGCGTGTTGGGTATTGGGTGTCATGCTATTTCCTATTTTTATGCTTGCTATCTTCGCCGTCGACGTCTTCTTGAGAAGAAAACCAGCGCAAATTTATTCTTGTTCGTAATTAATGTCTTCAGTCGCTTCAGCCAATTCTTCCAAGGCTAAAGTTAAGTTCGCCATTTCCACCGCAACACGAGCAGCATCAGCGCCCTTTTCGCGCATGCGAACTTCTGCCTGCGCATCGTTCTCTGTGGTTAAAATTGCATTAGCAATCGGGATGCCAGTATCAAGTGCAACACGTGTAATACCAGCGCCTGACTCATTCGATACCAATTCAAAATGATAGGTCTCACCACGAATCACTGCACCTAAAGCTATCAGCGCATCAAATTGGTGAGTCGCTGCTAACTTTTGCAATGCCAATGGGACTTCCAAAGCACCTGGAACAGTCACGTGCAAAATGTCTTCATTCATCACGCCTAAACGATTTAATTCTTGCAAGCAAGCATCTAGCAATCCTGCACCAATGTTCTCATTGAAACGAGCTTGAACAATACCGACACGTACGCCAGCACCATCTAAATTTGACTCATAATGTCCAACTGTCATTTTACTGTCCTTTCAACCCGTAGGCTGAGTAAGTTTATCTCGTTAAATTTCAAAGTCAAAATGCTTAGCTTGCTTTAGGACTATCCAAATAACCTGTTACTTCTAAATTAAAACCTGTCATCGATGGCATCTTGCGAGGATTTGCCAATAAACGCATACGTCCGACACCCACATCTCTCAAAATCTGAGCACCAATGCCGTAAGTGCGCAAATCCATGCGTGCAGCACGACCTTGTGGGCGTTTTTCTGGGGTTGTTAAAGCATTAAATTGAGCAAATAATTGCTCAGCAGTTTCTTCGCAATTTAGTAAAACGATTACTCCATTATCCGATGCCTTAATCGCCTCCATTGCGCTAGCGATATTCCAAGAGTGGGTAGAAACCTGACTCTCTAACAAATCCAAAATCGATACTGGTTGATGTACTCGCACGAGAGCTTCTCGGTCACTATTTACAGTACCATGAACTAATGCTAAATGAGCAGAGTTGCTTGGCAAATCACGATAGACAATCGCTTTAAACATGCCATGTACCGTGTGCATTTCACGCTCAGCGACACGCTGCACCATACTTTCATTTTGGCTACGATAACGGATCAAATCAGCAATCGTACCTACTTTTAAATTATGCGTCGCGGCGAATTCAAGCAAGTCTGGCAAACGTGCCATGGTGCCATCATCTTTCATAATTTCGCAAATCACCGACGATGGATTCAAACCTGCCAATTCCGCCAAATCGCAGCCAGCCTCAGTATGGCCAGCCCGCATCAAGACCCCACCCTTCTGTGCTTTCAATGGAAAAATATGGCCCGGTTGGACAATATCATCCGCAGTCATTCTTGGATCAACGGCTACCTGTACCGTCCTGGCACGGTCTGCTGCAGAAATACCCGTTGTGACGCCTTCTGCAGCCTCAATGGACACCGTGAAGTTCGTTCCATAAGCCGTGCCGTTACGTGACGACATCATGGCTAAATTAAGTTGATCACAGCGCTCTTCAGTCAAAGTTAAACAAATCAACCCTCGACCATATTTCGCCATAAAATTAATCGCTTCGGGCGTAACAAATTCAGCAGCTAACACCAAATCGCCTTCGTTTTCTCTATCCTCTTCGTCCACTAAAATCACCATGCGTCCAGCACGTAATTCTTCGACGATTTCTTGTGTATTCGATAGTTTCATTGTTTTTTCCAGCGTAAATAGCAGCAATTTGACTCACTATTCACTATATTTGATCACAGCCCTCTATTCTAAAGGATTTAGCCACGCTTGCAGAGGCGAGCATGCATTCTTTACTGTTTTATTGACATCAAAATCACCATTTTTCTGATTTAAATTCACGAAATCACTAATTCTTTTATTTTCGTCAAGCGGTCATATTTTTGTGCATTGCTCGAAACTTAAATTACTGCACTCCTTGCTCAAGCGTATTGACTGTAACCACAAAGAAAAAATGCCGTGTATATCACGGCATTTTCGCTCTAGTCGGAAGAAAAGATTCTGTTAGTGTCCATGTCCTTCGCCATAAGTTTCGACATTCACAGGCGTACTCCCACCATTTTTCCCTTCAAAAAATAATGGTTTTCTAACTTTACTACGTGCACCAACTTCATTCATTGTGTTCACGTCATACAAACGGCCATTGATCATGACTTGGGCAATTTGATCTGACTGACGTATATCTTTCAAAACGTCGCCGTTAATAATGACCAAATCAGCTAATTTTCCCGCTTCTAGCGAGCCGATGTCTTTGTCCATTCCCAAATATCGTGCGCCATTCATCGTCGCCGCACGAATCGCTTCCAATGAGCTCATACCACCGCGAGCTAGTGTCCACATTTCCCAATGGGCGCCCAGTCCTTCACGCTGTCCATGCGCGCCCACGTTGACCGGAATACCTGCACGTTGCAGTTCGGTCGCTGTACGAGCAACATTAAATACATTAAAGTCTTCCTCAGGCGCGGTATCTCGACGCACGCTGCGAGGCTCTAGTACGGAACGCGGTACATAGCGCGACAAGATGGGATGTTTCCACACATCGGTGCGGGAATACCAGTAATGTTCGCCATCCAGACCACCATAACCAACAACCAAAGTCGGCGTATAACCAACCTGAGTCTGTGACCACAACTGTTTCACGTCATCATAGGCATTCGCCACAGGGATGGAGTGCTCAACACCAGTATGACCATCAATCACCATCGTCATATTGTGTTGAAACAATGAACCGCCTTCCGGCACCACCATCATGCCAGTTTGACGAGCCGCTTCCAGAATTTGTTGTCGTTGTTCACGACGCGGCTGGTTATAGCTTTTTACTGATATTGCGCCAGCTGCTTTGAGACGCTTCATGTGAGTCAAAGCATCATCCACACTATTCACGACAGCACTAAAATTCGCCTTCGCCCCATACAAAATCGTACCAGTTGAAAATATTCTCGGAGCGACAACATTGCCTGCTTTTTGCATCTCGCTATGTGTGAAGATGTCAGAAGTGTTATTCGACGGGTCATGGATTGTAGTAACCCCAAATGCCAAGGACGCAAAATCAACCCAGCTTTGTTGCGGAATAATCTGGGTTTCACCCATACCACCGTGCCAATGCACATCGACCAATCCTGGAATAATGGTTTTACCAGTTGCGTCTATTTGTGTCGCGCCCGCTGGGATTGCCACACTATTTGCACTGCCAACAGCCAAGATGCGATTGTCCTTTATCACTACCCGTGCATTCTCAATGACTTCATCGCCTTTCATGGTAATTACACGTGCACCAGAAATCACTGTTACACCATTCGGCTTATCTGCATTTGCACGGAAACCAATCTTCATGCCGCTTTCAAGTGGTTTCGCGACTTCTTTTGCTGCGCCCGGAATAAAATTAAAAGCATCTCTCAGGGAACTCGTAAACAACTCATCGCCCAACGAAAAATGCAACTTCTGGCTATCGCCAGACCAATGCAAATAATCTCCGGCATTCACATCTAATTGTTTAACTGGTAAAGCATCCGCTTTTGCCCCCACACTTATTGCTTTACCAGCCAAAGGCATAGGCATTACATAGGCATGAAAACGTTCGTTAAATGCCAACCATTTACCGTCAGGAGAAATTGAAAAGGCCGAAACAAAATCGCCTTTGGCAACCGCAACATCCTCCGTTTTATCCAAGGCTACGCGAAACAAGGAGGTTGTCCAATCAACCTCACCGGCATATTTGGTGCGTGTCAAATAAACCGCCTCATTCTCAATCGAAAATTGTGGTGCATTGCCATCGTCTGCGATTTTGCGAGGCAACGACTTGCCATCCGCAGCAACTGCAAAAACACCGTTATCTAATCCATGCCAAGGTGAAGTTAAAAAACCACCACGCGCTTTTACAAAAACCACTTGTTTACCATCAGGCGACATTGCTACGTCGGTATATTTACCGGGCTCTTTAGTCAATACACTCTCTTGACCACTACGCAAATTCAAAATTCGTACACTACCTAATTTCTCATCATTCCAAGTCGTGAAGACAATGGATTGTCCATCGCGAGAAAACCGCGGAAAATATTCAAAATGATCTGTTTGCTTTGTCAAACGGCGTGGCGTGCTATTCGGCAAATCGCGAATATACAAGTATCCCATCGCCGAATAAATGACTTTATCTCCCTGTGGCGCCACATTGACCCAACGTAGCTGCTTTACATCGAATTGGTCACTACCAACAGCGGTGTCAAAACGAACAGCAGGTCTGATTTCACGGGTATCTTGAATATGAAATGGAATCTCTTTAGCCGATTGAGCAAACGGATCGACTCGCCAGATCTTGCCCTGCGCCCAAACGACGATTTGTTTCGCGTCAGGCGTCCATGAGAAAGCGGGATATACGCCATGTATTGCCCAGGCCTCCTGCATATCACGTTCTAAATGACCCCAGGCAGGAAACTCCACACCAGTCTTCAAATCCTTCAAGAATAAAGTCGATTGATTACGCACTCGACGCACAAAAGCCAAATATTTACCATCAGGCGAAGGCGTAGGACGAATCGCACCACCAGCTCCACTCACGAATGAAATAGTTTTTCCATCACGTAAATCTTTTCTAAAAATTTGATAAATCTGACCATTTGAATCTTTATTGTACTCAAACGCGGTGCCGCCCGTCGTATCTTGTGAATAGTAAACGTAGCGTCCATCTGGTGAAAACGCTGGTTCACCCAAGTCTTTTTGCCAATTTGGTTTCTCATTAAGCTGAACACCAGAACCACCGCTAGCGTGAAACATCCAAATTTCACCTGACCCCAAAGAGCGTGTACCTGAATAATGTTTGCGGGCGGCGATAAATTCTCCATTTGGATGCCACACGGGATTATTCAGCAAACGAAAATCTTCTTTTGTGACCGCATGAGGATTACTACCGTCGACATTCATTACCCAAATATTATCGCCACCACCAGCATCTGACATATAAGCGATTTGTTTGCCATCAGGCGAAAACCGCGCCTGCATCTCCCAAGCCATGCTATGTGTCAATGCTTTCGCTTCGCCACCAGCTATCGGCATGAGATACAAATCACCAAGTACATCAAAAATAATTTGCTTACCATCAGGGCTCACATCGACACTCATCCAAGTGCCGGTTTTAATATCTAATTTTGCCGTCTTACTTTCACCAGGCGCACTATTCACATCCCATTTTTTCTTAGGTGCATCCGCTGCATTTACCAACGTGGCTATCGCCATCAAGGATGCCACAATCATATTACGACTAATATTTCGCACGAAACTCTCCCAAAAATATTCTTAAGATAAAAATCGACTATGCATTTCAAATGCCATTTTCATCCATTTTTATTGAATTAGACTTACTGATAGCTATGACAAAACACTGAGGGCTTGGTTCAAATTTCTCCATCAAAACACAACAAAACTGCACTACTCTTCGATGCAGACTCGATACAAATCATTTCGATAGCAATAAATCAAATAGAGAAATATTCGCACTGAGCGTTTTTTAATGCCCTATCGATTAGCAGATTTTGAGATAAGTTAAACCCAGATTTCCCATTAGGCGCGTCTTCGACGCTATTTGAGCGCTGGCGGCTCATTTTCGGTCATTTTTTTCGTTCTTCGTTGCAAATAGCTAGCTATTTGCGCCTCATTCACGTAAAAACTGCCTCGAAAAGTGCATCCACCATCATCTCAAATCCTAATGGGAATTCTGGGTTAAATGGAAGAGAAAGGTGAGATTTATGTAGGAAGAACTGAAGACACAAAAACCAAAAGCCCCGTATTCTATGAAGAATACGGGGCGATGCGGAATAAGAGCCTGACGATGACCTACTTTCACACTGGTTGCAGCACTATCATCGGCGCAAAGTCGTTTCACGGTCCTGTTCGGG
>CAUPNA010000061.1:0-23354 GCA_963512475.1 uncultured Undibacterium sp. | reverse complement strand
TCAAGGCTTTTTCGAATGCCGCCAAGGCTTTTACTTTGTCACCTAGCATCTGCCAAGCTTTTCCTAAGCGATAAAATACCGAAGCACTGGCATCGATAGTCATCGCTTTTTCCAGTAGGGGAATCGCATCTTTTGCTTTACCTTGTTCTTGCAATGATTTTCCTAAACCAAAATAGCCGTGCACCGCGTCAGGAAACCGCTGTGTCAATTCACGGAAAGTCTTCTCTGAATCAGCATATTTTTTCTCAGTAATTTGCGCGTGGCCAATGCTGGCTAGAATATTTCTTTGCTGACGTGCCAGCGCCTCGGAATTGCTAGTATTGACTGCTAAAGCACCAGAGCTAGCCCGCTCTAAATTATCGTCGTTTAAATCTAAACTGGCTTGTAGTAACGCGCCTGCTGCAGGACTGAATTTGATCGTTTCCACGACTAGATCTTTGGCCTTACCCGTGCCACCGCCAACAAAGCCTGGTGCTTGTAAATAAAATTGCATCAAAGAATAGCGGGCGCTGAAATTATTTGGATCGAGCTCTACCGCTTTTTTGAATGAATCGCGGATCTTGCCGACATAACCGATTGCCGACATGACGCCACCTTTTTGCGCTTTAGTGCCGAGTACGTTGCCCAAAGCTTCATGGCATTCAGAATTTTTAGGATGGGCGTTGATGCATTGTTCTGCATATTTACTGGCTTCATCCAGACGGTTTTCTTTACCTTCTATTAAAATAAGATCTGTTTTCGCCATTAAGGCATCAGGGTTGTTTGGTTCGGCGGCTAATTTTGCAGCGACAGCTTTCTCTACTTCGGCATACTTTTTCGCTTTGAGTAAAGCATCGTATTCATGTGCTGAGGCGATATTGCAAGCGAGGAATGTTGCTATTATGGGTAACAAAGTCAATTGCGGTTTCATTGGCAAATCCTGTAAAAAAAGAAAAAAGTACATGAGGCGGGTGGAGTGTCACTTTGGCATTAACGATTGTCAATGAAAAAGCGATGACACACAATTTAACAATGATGAAGCGTGAAAAAAGCGGTGTGAACGGAGTCTGGTATTTGTGCTTGCGCTGTCGTTAATTGATTGATCCTTAAGTTATATCAAAGAAAATTCGATTATCGTGCGTGACAAAATGAAATTAAGTGAAGCTTCCTCCTAGTTTGCAATAGTTTGTCATAGCGAGGCCTTAAATCTAGGGTAAAGTTATAACTTCTTCATTTCGGAAAGTTGGTCGTTGGATAATTTTCTTTTGATCGTGGCAGCGCTATTTCTGGTGTTGCTCAATGGTTTTTTTGTGGCAGCTGAATTCGGTTTAGTCAAGCTTCGTCAAACCCGCGTGCGTAGTCTGGCGAAAGCAAATGGGCTTCGGGGTCGTTTGCTTGCCACAGTACATAATCATCTGGATGCCTATCTATCAGCCTGCCAATTAGGTATTACCCTTGCGTCTCTCGGTTTAGGTTGGATAGGCGAGCCCGCATTTGCCCGCGTCCTAGAACCAATACTCTTACAGGTGGGTGTCGAGTCCGACAAGTTAATACACGGTATTTCCTTCTTTTTCGCCTTCTTTGTTATTTCATTCTTGCACATCGTTATTGGTGAGTTGGCACCGAAGTCGATGGCGCTTCGCATGCCTGAACGTGTGTCCTTGTGGACTGCACCAGCTTTGTACCTATTTTATTGGACGATGTTTCCTATTATCTGGGTTCTTAATAAGAGTGCTAACAAAGTATTGTCTTGGTTGGGTTTAGATGCCGCCCATGGACAGGACGCCCATTACTCGCCAGAAGAATTAAAGACGATTTTACGCGGCAGTCATGCCAGCAAAAAACTTACGCCTGATGAATGGAGCATCATGGCGCAGATGTTGGATTTCGGTGATTTGGAAATTTCAGATTTGATGCGCCCGATCAATGAGGTTGTCGCCATGTATAAAGATGTCTCTTTGGAGGAGAACATGGCAACCGCTGCACGTAATCGTTTTAGCCGTTATCCTTATTTCGATAGTGATGGTGAAACAGTCTTGGGAACTTTGCATTTAAAAGATTTATTTTTGGCGCAGCAAAGTGGCAAGTCTCTGCAAGACTTGGGCAAGCATCTGCGCAACGTTGAATATGTTCCGCCAAATATGCCTGCACTAGAACTGTTTCGCCGCTTCCGCAAAGGCGCACCCCATTTCGCGATGGTCGGCTATCGCGACAGTACACCAGTGGGGTTTTTAACTTTAGATAATCTGCTTAGTGCCTTGGTGGGACAAATTCGCGACGAGTTCCGTCAGAACGACAATGACTGGACGCTGTTAGATGACGGCACGTTGATCGGTAAGGGTAGTTTGCCTCTATTCACTTTAGGCATCGCGCTGGGGATTGATTTGGATAGTGAAGAAGTTGAATCAATCGGTGGTTTGATTATGCACATCTTAGGCGATCTGCCCGAAGAAGGTCAAAAGATTGAATTCCCACAATTTGATGCAGTCGTTAAAAAAATGAATGGACCACGCATAGTCTTAGTCCGCATACATCCAAAAGCTGGCGAGGAAATGTAATTGCAGTTTTTTGGGGGGAGTTTTTATCTGCTTTAAAGTAGATAAAAACTATTAAAATTAATCGCCAAGAGAGATGCCGATATCTCGCGCCGTTTGTAAGGTGTCGCCATCTAAAGGCACGCCCTTCATACGGCCTGCAACTTCTGCCAGATTCACATATTTCACGTTCGGAAAATCGAGCGCGACCATAATTCCTGAATAACCTTGTTGTAAGGCGCGTACAGCGGCAGCGCCAAAACGCATCGCTGATAAGCGGTCAAAAGCAGTAGGGCTACCGCCACGCAAGAGATGACCAAGAACGACTGCGCGAGCTTCTTTTCCTGTTTGTTTTTGTAATTGTTGTGCCAATTGCTCACCTATGCCGCCCAAGCGTTCAACTGAACCCAATCCCGCAGCTTGCTCCACATGATGTTGACCCTCTTTTGCGAGTGCACCTTCAGCGACAACGATAATGCTGTAATGGCGTCCGGCCTTTGTTCTGGCATCGATTTTTGCAGCAATTTTTTCCAGATCGTATGGAATTTCAGGAATTAAGATGGCATGTGCAGTGCTAGCCATGCCCGCATGCAATGCTATCCATCCGGCATAGCGCCCCATGACCTCAACCACCATAATCCTTTGGTGACTTTCGGCCGTACTATGCAGTCGGTCTATACATTCGGTAGCAAATGCCACCGCGGTATCAAATCCAAAAGTGGTGTAAGTTTTGTCGAGATCGTTATCAATGGTTTTTGGTACACCAATCACACGTAAACCTTGCGTCACGCCGCGCTCATGTAAGGCATTGGCAATCGTTAAAGTACCATCGCCGCCAACGCAAATCAGCGCATCAATTTGCATATCTCTAAGATGCTGAATAATGTCCTGACCTCGATCCACTTCTCTTTGTTCGCCATTTTCATCCGTTACCACGAAGCGCAGAGGATTGCCATGATTGGTCGTGCCGAGTATGGTGCCGCCCAGATGACTGATGCCACGCACCTGATCTTTACTCAATGCGAACACGCCATTTTCAGGATAACGATCAGGTCGCAAAATGCCATTGAATCCTTCACGTATGCCAAAGCATTCCCAACCAAGGCGAGTTGCTGCTAAGACGACCGATCGAATCACTGCATTGAGGCCAGGCGCGTCACCGCCACCAGTGGAAATGGCGATACGACGTATAGGATTTTGGCTGTGCATAGTGAGTGTGAATTTTTATTTGAAGGCGGTTACTAGGTCATCTAAATTAACTGATCGACGCGACGGTCGTGCTCGTTCTGTATCGATGATTAAGGTGCATCACCTTTTTGTTAAAGACCATTCAAAGGAATTTTTAAATAGCTGATACCGTTCGTTTCTGGTGGGGGCGGCATACCTGCACGTATGTTAATTTGCACGGAAGGCAGGATTAGTACCGGCATGTCTAAGGTCGCATCGCGTGTCTTGCGCATGGTGACGAACTCCTCTTCACTGATGCCATCATGTACGTGAATATTGCTCTGCTTCTGTTCAGCGACACTGGTTTCAAACCGGACTGCTCGTCCGTTTGGAGGATAGTCATGACAGACGAAAATGCGTGTCGCGTCCGGCAAGCTCAATAATTTTCTTATGGAACGAAAGAGCATGTGCGCATCGCCACCAGGGAAGTCGCAACGTGCTGTGCCGACATCAGGCATAAACATGGTATCCCCAACAAATAGAGCATCATCAATTTGATACGCCATATCCGCCGGTGTGTGCCCGGGAACATATAGAGCTTTTGCTCTTAAGGTACCGATAAAAAATTCTTCGTCTTCCGCAAATAAGTGATCGAATTGCGAGCCGTTGACAGCGAATTCTGCTTCTAAATGGAATAATTTTTTGAAGACATTTTGGACTTGATTAATATGCGCACCAATTGCAATTTTGCCTCCAGCTTGTTGCTGCAGATAATGTGCACCGGAGAGATGGTCAGCATGTGCGTGTGTTTCTATAATCCATTCCAACGTTAATTCTTGTGCGCGTAAGGCTTCTAGCAATTGATCGGCGCTTTGAGTTTTAGTGCGTCCAGATTTGGGGTCGTAATCTAGTACGGGATCAATAATCGCCGCGTGGCCGCCAATTTTATCGAAAACCAAATGGCTCGCGGTGCAAGTAACAGGATCAAAAAAGCTTTGGATTTGTGGTGTCATGAGAATTAAGGATGAGTAATACCAATTGACTTGCATAATATCAAACCATAAAATGAACGCAAGACAATTCAGTCTTGCTGCGGTTCAATTTGCAAACTAGTGGTAAAACTAATTAACTGAAGTTTGCGCCGCTTGTGTCAGCGTCTATTTAATTCCTCAGTTCTCTTTCCGTCCTTTACTAGATAATTTATGACTTTAATGACCCTACTGCTAGTTCTTGGTATTGGAATTGGCGTGGGGATGATTATGGGTTTAACTGGCGCTGGCGGCGGTATGTTAGCGGTTCCTGCTTTGGTGTACAGCCAAGGCTGGACTATGCAGCAGGCGATGCCAGTGGCGTTACTAGCAGTGAGCCTTGGTGCGATGATTGGTGCCATCGATGGATTACGCCGCAAACAAGTTAGATACAAGGCTGCTACTTTGATGGCATTAGCCGGTGCGCCGCTTACCACTCTAGGTATTTTGGTCGCCAAGAATATGTCGCAGAGGTGGTTGATGTTGGCTTTTTCTACCGTCTTATTGATTGTGGTCGCGCGTTTGATTTTTCAGGCTAGGATTCAATTGCCAGGCTCAGCGCAAGCTATAGAGCGGCAGGATGCGATGGCTTGTGTGAACCGTGAAACAGGCAAGTTTGATTGGACCATAAAAACCGCCAGTGTGATTGGTTTGATTGGTGCCTGTGCTGGTTTCTTTACCGGTCTGCTCGGTGTTGGTGGCGGGTTTATCATTGTGCCCTTGCTAAGGCATTTTACGAATTTGTCGATGCAAAGTGCGGCAGCAACGTCTTTAATGGTGATTGCCTTAGTTGGATCAGTCGCGGTTGCTTCTGCGATTTTGCATGGCGTCGAAATACCCTTGTTTTTTTCTTTGATGTTTGCACTCGCATCTGTCGTCGGGGTTTTGCTGGGACGTCGTATCGCTAATTTCTTACCTTCCGCGACCGTGCAAATGATTTTTGCAGGGATGTTGGTGTGCGTAGCGTTTAGTTTTCTGATGAAAGCTTTATGATTGATGGTACCTATCAACCGGGATTATTTGTTCTTGGGAGCTAGAGAACTTAATAACAATGCCTGATTCTCTAATTGACGTGCGACATTGCCACATACTAGATCACATAAAGTGTAAATACCTGGATCTGCGATGCGATAGTAAACTGAAGTGCCGCGACCCTCGCGCGCGACTAGACCGTGCTTGGCCAGTGTCGATAAATGGCGTGACACGTTCGCTTGTGAGCAGGCGCAGGCTTCTGCTAGTTCTCCAACATTCTTCTCTCCCTCGCGCAAATAATTTAAGATACGTAAGCGGCTAGGCTCTGCCAATGCAGAAAAATATTGAGCAACCTGGCTCAGTGCTTGTTCGGATAAACCTTCCATATTGGCGCAAGTAGTATTGATAACGACCGTAATGGTAACGCTTTTGCGACGAATGCGGTTCTTTCATCGGATTACTTCGATTGTCGTGGTTAATTTGGAAATTCAAGTGTATCGTTTTTTTCGTAGATTTTGAATTTGAGATGCTTTCTCCGCAAGTTGAACTAAACGTATAAAACTTACTCCAAAGAAAATGGCTAAAATCTGAAAAAAATATAGCCAAAACCGGAACTCAATTCACACCACAAAATAAGGATAAATTTATGTCCCCTAAAAAAATCGTGCAAGCGATTGGCCTTGCCTTTTGTATTTCACTAGGTGTAGCGCAAGCTTATGCCGCGACGCCGGCTTCCGTATTGCCTGCGCATGCTCGTGCCGATAAAATTACCGCACCAGCAGCTAGTCTGGGATTTGAACTGGGCGAGTGGCATGCCCACCCTGAACAATTGGTCGCCTATTATAAATTGCTAGCTAGTCAGTCCCCAAGGGTGCAGGTGAAAATTGTTGGCTATACCCATGAACGTCGCCCGATACTGAATGTCTTTATTACCAGCCCTAAGAACCAGGCGCGCTTGGCAGAGATAGAGGCGGCGCGCGGGCGCAGTGAAAGCGATACGCCATTGGTTGTGTATCTTGGCTATAGCGTACATGGCAATGAGCCGAGTGGCGCGAATGCGGCACCGGCTGTGGCATGGCATTTGGCGAGTTCTACAGATGCTTCTGTGAACGAGATGCTAGAACGTACTGTCGTGGTGATTGATCCTATGTTAAATCCCGACGGTTTAGCGCGTTTCGCTTCATGGGTTAATGCGTATCGAGGTCAAACTTTAGTATCTGACCCTAATACTTTAGAACATAATCAAAGCTGGCCTAGTGCACGTGGTAATCACTATTGGTTTGATTTGAACCGTGATTGGTTGTGGTTGCAACATCCAGAATCTCGTGCCCACGTCGCAACTTTCCAAGCATGGCGACCGCATGTGTTTGGTGACTTTCACGAGCAGGGTACCGATGCAACCTATTTCTTCCAACCTGGTGTACCTTCGCGCACGCATCCTTTGACGCCGCAAAATAATCAAAGCTTGACGGAAGCGATCGCAAAATTTCACGCGAAAGCTCTTGATGCTCGTGGCGAGTTTTATTTTAGTCGTGAAGGTTTTGATGACTTTTATTATGGCAAAGGTTCGACTTATCCGGATGTGCAAGGTAGTGTCGGCATCCTGTTTGAGCAGGCGAGTTCGCGCGGACATATTCAAGATTCACGTAATGGTTTATTGAAATTTGAACACACCATCGCCAATCAAATCACGACTTCTTTGAGCACTTTGCAAGCGGCTGATACCATGCGCGAGCAATTAATTTCGCATCAAAAGAACTTCTTTGAAGAAGCGAAAAAAATGGCAACGGCCGAGACTAATCGTGCCATGCTATTTGCAGCCGAAGGCAATCCGGCACGCCTGCGTGATTTCGCCAATTTATTAAAGCAGCACGGTATTGCTGTGCACCAGGTAAAGGGCAATGTCAACATTAATGGTCAGCGCTACGACGCACGTAATGCGATCGCTGTACCACTGAATCAACGCCAATACCGTTTGTTAGAAGGTATTACAGAGTTACGTACACAATTTAAAGATAATACATTTTATGACGTGTCCGCTTGGAGCGTCACGAAGGCATATGATTTAGCAAGCGCGAAGAGTGCAGCTGATGTGATTGGTGATCCGGTGCAGGATTTGCCAAAATCAAGTTTAAAGGCGGAATCGAATATAGCCTATGCCTTTGCCTGGGAAAATGATGATGCAGCACCACTGTTGGCGGAGTTGAGTCAGACGGGTTTGCGTTTGCGCACAATCACCAAACCGATACGCATACAAACTAATGATGGCGCCAAAGATCTGGGAATTGGCAGCATAGTTATTCCAGTCTCGATGCAAAGTATGTCTTCGGCAAATGTAGCGGAGATAGTGCGTAAGGCGACCGCTAATCATAGTGTTGATGTACTGGCCCTGACTTCAGGCGCTGGTAGCACTGGCATTGATCTAGGTAGCGCAAGTTTGAAATCGGTAGAGCGTCCGCGAGTCGCGATGTTGACCGGTGCTGGTCTGGATTCAACTTCGGTTGGGGAACTTTGGCATTGGCTCGATACGCACTTACATTTGCCCGTAACACAATTGAATCTAGATCGTGTCGCAAGCATGCAATTGGAGCGTTATACCCATATTGTGATGGCAGACGGTAGCTATCGTTTGTCAGAAGAAGCAAATAAAAACATTGAACGTTTTGTTAAACAAGGTGGCGTCGTGATCGGTGTCGAGGGCGCATTGAAATGGGCTAGTAGTCAATCGTATTTGCGTACTAAATTAGTGAAGAGCGAGGGCGCAAAAAAATCCGAGGCGGACGATAAGAAAAATGATGACAAGAAAACTGACGAGAAGAAATCTAAAGATGGTCGACTTGCGTACAAAGAGCAGGACGCAAACGCAGCGAAGGAATTGGTTGCTGGTGTGATTTTTGAAACCGATATTGATCGCAGTCATCCTTTGGCAGCAGGTATTCCACGCGATCAATTGCCTGTATTTAGGGCTCAGGCTGATGTGTATAAGTTGGAGGGAGACCGTTACGGTACAGTTGCTGCTTATAGCAATTCTCCCGTCATCAGTGGCTATGTCTCTGCTGAAAATGCCAAACGAATCGCAGGCTCCGCCGCTTTCACAGCAGAACGTGTTGGCAGTGGTAGCGTGATTTTGGCAAGTGCTGCTTTAGGCTTTAGAAGTGGTTGGCTAGGCAGTCGCCGCTTGTTGGAAAATGCCTTATTCTTTGGTAAAGCATTTGAGAAAGCACGTGTAGAGGGTAACGAAGAAAGCGAAGATTAATAGAGCTTTTTTCCTTTTGCATTTGTTTTGAAACAGTAAAAAATAATTGGTCTAGCTAAGACGCCTTTTCAAGCAAATGCTTTGAAAAGGCGTTTTATTTTGTGGTGTCTGTATAGACTAGAAGATGAAATGATAAGTGATTTTGGATTGAGCTATTGATAGGGCGAAAGCGAAATGACTTCTAAGTTAAGTCAAAGTACTTCTACAGCATAAAGCGTTTGAATAAACTAGGTTTGGTCATTGGATTGACGGTATTGGCCTTGACCAAATCTAGCATCGCCACAATTTTTTCATGTGTGATCGGTTTTTCAAAGCTGGCATGCACTTTTAAGCCTTGAATACGCGCTATTTTTTCCGCAAAATTCAGAATAGGGCCATTGTAATTTGAAAGTGATAGATGGTTATCAACCGGCGGTATTAAGTTATGTCCAGAAATAATCAAGATATCCGCCTGACAGCCATCTAATGCTAGGTGACTGAGTAATTCCATGCCGCCTAATTGTGGCATGCACAGATCGCAAATAATCAGATTAGGGCGTTGTGTTGCTTGGCGATAGGCGTTCAAACCTTCTAGGCCGTTGTGTGCTAGCTTGATTGAGCCTACGCCCAGATCGCGCAGGGCGACGCTAAGCAGCTCCAATAGAAACTGATCATCGTCGACCAGTAAAACATGTAAGCCCGAGTAATCCACATCGGGATTTGGGGTGATGGTATTCATGATTTTTCTTGGTTGGGTGCGGTGTGTAAAGTATAGCGAAATTTCTACTAAATTAACAATATTTGCGATCAGCGTTGTTAGTTTTGCGAATTTCTGTTGCTTCGCGATGTTTTGCAAGCCTTACAGCCACAGTGTAAGCTAGCGTTATGGAAAATAATTTGCAAATTAAATTACAAGCTGTGCAGTCGCTCGAACAGCAAACAGTACCGCAATCTGCATTGCTTTCAGAGTTTCGAGCAGCCCGTTTTATCAAAGAGATAGGGCGAGGTAAGGATGGTGCCCGTAGTCTGTCGCGTCAAGATGCGTTTGATTTATATACTGCGATGCTGGATGGCCGTGTGTCCGATTTGGAAATGGGCGGCATTTTGCTGGCCATGCGAATTAAGGGTGAATCCATCGAAGAGATTGCTGGATTTCTTGATGCGGCCGTTTCGGCGGTAATGCCCATGCAAGCACCTAGTGGTAGTGAGTTTGCTCCAATTGTGATTCCTAGTTATAACGGCGCGCGAAAAAAACCAAATTTAACACCCTTGTTGGCAATGCTATTAGCTCAAGCAGGCGCACCTGTATTGTTGCACGGGGTCATGCGCGACGCGGGGCGAGTCGCGACCGCCGATATTTTGCAAGTGCTAGGATTGGAACCGGCACAGAATGCGGCGCAGGCGCAATGTCAGCTGCAACAAAACAGTCTCACGTTCATACCCATACAAGTTCTTGCGCCAAAAATGCATAGAATTCTGGCGATGCGGGCTGTATTGGGTGTTCGTAATTCTACTCATACTTTGGTAAAGCTTTTACAGCCATTTGTGTTGTCCGGACAATCTGCTTTGCGTTTGAATTCTTACACGCATCCAGAATACCAAATCATGTTGGATACGTATTTACGAACGCTGCAATCGCCGCAATTGGGGGCGACTTTTTTGATGCGAGCCACTGAAGGTGAAGCTGTTGCCAGTACGGGGCGCGCCCAGCAAATAGATTGCTATTACATGGGGCAACACAGGCGTTTATGCGAAACTGAGGCGCAATTAGGTGCCGCGATTGAAGATTTACCTTCGAGCGCGGAGGCCGTCGAAACAGCAGCTTGGACGCAAAAAGTGTTGGCTGGCGAGATTGCCGTTCCTATCAATATTGCCCGTCAACGTGATTTATGTCTGCAGATCTCCAGAGAACTAAAATTAGCCGGTCAGGCCGCTTAACTCTATTTTAAAAGGTTGATGCGGTTGTTCTGGCGATGCTGAGATTGGCTTGCGCCATTCTCAGCCTATTGAAAAATCTAAAACTATTTTATGAATCAAGAAAATTCCAAATCGTATTTTGATCTGATCGTGATCGGTGCTGGTGCTGCGGGCATGATGTGCGCGGCAACTGCAGGGCAACGAGGTAAGCGCGTACTGTTGATCGATCATGCGGCGAAATTGGCAGAGAAAATACGCATCTCTGGCGGTGGTCGTTGTAATTTTACAAACTTGCAAGCCGGACCTCAAAATTTTTTATCAGAAAATCCGCACTTTTGTAAAAGTGCGTTGTCTCGTTATACGCCACAGGATTTTTTGAGTTTGGTGAAACGCTATAAGATCGCTTTCCATGAAAAGCACAAAGGGCAATTATTTTGTGATGACAGTGCAGAAGATGTTATTCGCATGTTGAAATCAGAATGCGAGTTGGGTAAGGTGCAGTGGCGCATGCCTTGCGCAGTGCAAACCGTCGTAAAGATTGATCAGGGGTTTCAAGTTGAGACTGATCAAGGGACGGTGCATAGTAATAATGTGGTCATTGCAACTGGTGGTCTGTCTATCCCCAAAATTGGTGCAACTGATTTTTCCTTTCGTATTGCTAAAGAATTTCAGTTGAACGTGATAGCGCCACGTCCTGCCTTAGTGCCGCTGACTTTTGATGCGCAAAGTTGGGAACCATTTGTGCCTTTGTCCGGCATTTCTTTAGAAGTCGATATAGAAACAGGGGAAAAGAAAAATAAAGCGGTATTTCGCGAAGATTTATTATTCACCCATCGCGGACTATCCGGACCAGCGGTATTGCAGATATCTAGCTTTTGGCAGGCAGGGCAGGCTATTCGGGTGAATCTATTGCCCGAAATCGATGTGGCGCAGGATTTGATTGATGCGAAAAGTACCACTAAAAAAAATCTGGCAAATTATCTTGCTGCCTTTTTGCCGGTACGCTTAGTTGATGGATTGTTGCTGGCGCACGGATTCGATGGAAGCTTGAAAATCGCGGATATGCAGGATAAGCGCCTTCGTCTTTTGGGTGAAAAACTTAATCGCTGGGAGTTGTTGCCGAATGGTTCTGAGGGGTATCGTAAAGCTGAAGTTACTCGGGGCGGTGTCGATACGCGCGAGTTGTCGCAACAAAGCATGATGGTAAACAAAGTACCTGGGCTCTATTTTATTGGCGAAGCGGTCGATGTCACGGGCTGGCTGGGTGGCTATAATTTTCAATGGGCATGGGCTTCCGCTGTAGCTGCAGGGACTGCAATCGATTAATTTATCGAGTTGTCGTAAAAATGCTGCACTAGTAAAACGATTTTTTGCGTAAGTTTTCATCAGTTAACTTCCCTATTTACGAATTTGCTGTTATTATTTCGGTCTTCCTATAAATTTTTAATTGGTTCGAACTTACATGACCACAATTCGCCTTAAAGAAAACGAGCCGTTCGAAGTCGCCATGCGTCGCTTCAAGCGCACCATCGAAAAGACCGGTCTGTTGACCGAATTGCGTGCTCGCGAGTTTTACGAAAAACCAACTGCAGAACGTAAGCGTCGTTTAGCTGCTGCTGTTAAACGTCACTACAAACGTATTCGTAGTCAGCAATTGCCTAAGAAAATGTATTAATTCTGTTTGGCATTGAGTCGATGGTAAATCAACTTGATGCCCAATAGTGCTAATCAGTTTTAGGTTTGCATGCCCGCTCCGGTGTACCGCAGCGGGCTTTCTTATTTATATTATTTAATCTGTTATTCGCTGGTTCCTGCGATTTATTGAGTGTGGCATCATTTGAAATTGATGAATTTGCCCCAATATTAGCTGGAAGAAGTTAAATTGTTTAGAGGATATTATGAGCTTAAAAGAACAAATCACCGAAGATATGAAATCGGCAATGCGTGCGAAAGATGCCGCTAAGCTCGGCACGATACGCTTGATCACTGCTGCGATGAAGCAAAAAGAAGTCGATGAGCGGGTTGAGCTCAATGACGCTATGGTGTTGGCGATCATCGAAAAAATGATAAAGCAGCGCAAAGATTCCATTACGCAGTTTGAAGCGGGTGGTCGCCAAGATTTGGCTGATATCGAAAAAGCTGAATTGGTAATCTTAGTTGCCTATATGCCTGCTGGCTTAAGCGAATCAGAGATGCAAGCTGCGGTTAACGAGGCGGTTGCCGAAGTGGGCGCAACTGGGCCGCAAGATATGGGTAAATTAATGGCAGTGTTGAAGCCTAAGTTGGCTGGGCGCGCTGATATGACAGTGGTTTCGGCTCTGGTAAAAGCGGCTCTGGCGAAATAATTTTTTTGCTTTTCTTATTTGTCTTGGCCAGATTAGATTTTTGCCAAGCTAGTAAGTGACCTCTCTGATCTACCATCTCTCGGCTTCGGAGGATTTTTCTTCTCGAAGCCGTATCTGTTTTATTGCATGGGATTTTTTACGTGATTCCTCAAAGTTTCATTCAGGATTTGCTGGCTCGTGTTGATATCGTTGATGTCGTGGGTAAGTACGTGCAATTGAAAAAAGGCGGCGCAAACTACATGGGTTTGTGTCCGTTTCATAACGAAAAGTCTCCTAGCTTTACGGTGAGTCCAACTAAGCAGTTTTATCATTGTTTTGGGTGCGGCGCGCATGGTACTTCCATCGGATTTTTGATGGAATATTCTGGCATGAGCTTTGTCGATGCGGTGAAAGACTTGGCATTGAATAACGGCATGATTGTGCCTGAAGATGATCGCCTTTTACCCGCACAGCGAGCGGAAGTAACCGCGAAAAGTTTGGCTTTGAGTGAAGTGATGACGAAGGCGTGCGATTATTATCGCCAGCAATTACGTGGTGCCGATACCGCAATTCAATATTTGAAGCGGCGTGGAGTTACAGGTGAAATCGCGGCTCGATTCGGGCTGGGTTATGCGCCGGATGGCTGGGATAGTTTGCGTTCTGTATTTACTGAATATAATGCATCGGCATTGGCTGAGTCCGGCATGGTGATTGATAAAAGTGACGATGACGGTGCGCATCGCAAGCGTTATGATCGTTTTCGCGATCGCATTATGTTTCCGATTCGCAATACAAAAGGACAGGTGATCGGTTTTGGTGGACGTATTTTGGATCAGGGTGAGCCTAAGTATTTGAACTCGCCAGAAACCCCGCTCTATCAAAAAGGCTTAGAGTTATATGGCTTGTTTGAAGCGAGGCAATCGATCCGTGAAGCTGGTTATGTTTTAGTCACTGAAGGTTATATGGATGTAGTGGCTTTGGCGCAGCTTGGCTTTCCACAGGCCGTGGCGACCTTAGGAACTGCTTGTACGCCGACCCATGTGCAAAAATTACTGCGACAAACTGACCACGTGGTGTTTAGTTTTGATGGCGATAGCGCTGGGCGTCGAGCTGCGAGGCGCGCATTGGATGCCTGTTTGGCTCATGTAAATGATAATAAAATAATTAAGTTTCTTTTTTTACCGGTCGAGCATGATCCAGATAGTTTTGTTCGTACTTTTGGTGCTGAAGCTTTTGCTGCGGAAGTGCAGGGCGCGATGCCGCTGTCCCAGTTTTTTATCAAAGAAGTCAGTGGCGAGAACGATTTGAGTACTGCCGAGGGGCGTGCGAGGACGCAATTTGATGCTAAACCTTTATTGCAGCAGATGGCGCCTTCTGGCCTGCGTCTGCAATTGGTGCGAAATCTGGCGCAAATTACCCAGTCAACTGCGGCAGAAATTGAAGCCTTGTTTGAGCTGAGTCAGCCAGTAGCACGAGTCAAAATTGCACCGCCTAAGAGTCGGCGTAGCGCACCTGTTGGTTTGGAGCGACAAGTTTTGCGGATTTTGGTCGCACATCCTTCGCTAGCTGTCATGATGACTCCAGCGATGATGGACGACGCTGCAAAAATTGCACCGGATGGCGCTGAAATGTTAAGGCAGTTGGTGCTGATTGCGCAACCCATGGGCGATCAAGCAAATTTTGCGGCTTTGGCAGAGAATTTACGTGCTAGCAGTGCTGATTTTGACCCCTTGATTGCGGAAATCGCAGAGCAGACTGAATCGGATATTGATGTTGTTGCAATGGAACTTGCTGGTGCTTTGCGTCAAATTAGAACCCAGGTTCTGAAGATGGAAATGGAGCAACTGGCGCAGCGTGGTTTGCGTGAAGCGCAAGATATCGCCAGATATAGAGAGATTATGCAATTGCAAGATGCTATACGGCGTGAAGCTGAAGTTGAAGCCGCTGGACGTCCGGTGAGTTAGTTGTTTGTTCGTCATATTTCTAGACAGGAATATGGTAGTTTGATTGTTGGAAAGATAAAAAATTGCTTCAGTGGAATGCGTAATCTATAAGCATTTGATTGAGTAAAAGAGAGGCAAGTGCTATAATTAAAGGCTTTCGATTCAAGGTCTTAGGTTGTTTTCATTCTTTGTTGCAGCCGTTGTGGTTGTTAATAACAGGAATGTGTTGTTTAGGTGAGCGTAGGCTCCTCCGAGTAACCCAAAACACCGATGCAAAGACAAGTGTGGTTTGAATGAAGAAATGTCGCGCTGTCCCACAGGCTACTACTGTCGGCGGTGCTTTATTTTTTTATATGATTCAACTCTTTTGTTGGCGTCGGTTGGTTTGATTCAATGGCTAGTGCAATGAAGAAACCCGCGAAAAAACTGACACCCGTAGTTACGAAGAGTTCCACTAAAACTGTCGCTGCTAAAAAAACGGCAACGGTTCCAGTTAAGGCAAGTGCGAAGCCTGCCGCCAAAGTCACCAAACCTGCAAACAAAGCAGCTAGTGTGAAATCGGCCGTCAATCCTGCTGCAAAAAAAGTTAGTGCAAAAGTTCCCGCAAAGCCACCAGCAAAAGCATCATCTAAAGCACCAACAAAAGTACTAGCGAAGGCACCAGCAAAGATCGTAGCGAAAGTGGCGCAAAAGCTTGCTCCTAAATTAGCTGCTAAAACGGTTGCCAAAGTAAGAGTCACAGAAAAGCCTCAGGTGAAATCAGTAAAAGCGAGCACGATTGCGGCTAAAGTCTCTGAGAAAAAAGTCCTTGCGAAAGGCGTTAAACCGCCTAAAGTAGAACTGAAGCCTGCGAAATTGGCTGAGAGCAAGATTTCGAGTAAAGATGTAAAATTGACGGCGAGTAAAAAGGAAGTTGAAGTGCCAAAAACACGTGCCACAAAAAATGAGCCTAAAGCGGAACCGATGTTGAGTAAGAGTGTCGAAAAGCATTCTGCGAAACAAGTTGAAACACCGTCACCTGCAACAAAGAAAGCCTCTGTGATTACCAAAGCATCAAACTCAAGCAGTAAAACTGAAAAAGACGACAACGCTGAAGAAAAACAGGCGAAAAAGTCAACTAAGGCCGCAGTGAAAACTGAAAAGGCACCTGAAGTGCAAGAGATAAAGACCGGATCTGCGCCCACAGTGAGTCAAACCACAGATGCTGCTTTGTTGGCGAGCATTGATACCTCAGGCTATGTGTTGCCTGGTGTCAAAGTGCCTGGTCGCCGCGGCCGCAAACCAAAAGAATACCAGCCTGAAAATGAAGAGATGGCAGCACTTAACGCGGTAGAGCGCGCTGAGATGAAAGCCCTCGACAAAGCCAAAGCTAAAGACCGCAAAGCGAAAGAAAAAGCTCTCTTGAAGGATGCTTTCTCCGCAGATCCAGAAGCGACCGCAGAAGAATTAGAACGTCGCCGCCAACGTCTCAAAACCCTGATTAAGATGGGTAAAGATCGTGGTTATCTGACTTTTGCAGAGATCAATGATCACTTGCCGGAAAATGTTGTCGATCCAGAAGCGATTGAAGGCATTATCAGCACTTTCAATGACATGGGTGTCGCAGTCTACGAACAAGCGCCTGATGCAGAAGCATTGTTGTTGTCGGATAACGTTGTTACGGTTGCTAGTGATGATGATGAAGTTGAAGCGGCTGCTGAAGCTGCCTTGTCCACGGTCGATTCAGATTTCGGCCGCACTACAGATCCAGTGCGTATGTATATGCGCGAAATGGGTACGGTCGAATTATTGACACGTGAAGGCGAGATCGTCATCGCCAAGAAGATCGAAGAAGGTCTGAAGGACATGATACAGGCGATCTCCGCTTGTCCAACCACGATCGCAGAAATTCTCGCTCAAGCAGAGCGCATCGCCAGTGATGAAATTAAAGTCGACGATATCGTTGATGGCTTAGTCGATCCAAATGCGGAAACTGAAGAAGAAAAAGCACCGATAGTCGTTGTCGAGAGCGAAGAAGACGAAGAAGACGAAGAAGACGAAGACGAAGAAGAAGAGGAAGAAGAAGATAGTGCTGCGGTTGCAGCCGGTATCTCTGCGGAACAGCTAGAGCAGTTGAAGCGTGATTCACTGGCCAAATTCGCGATCATCTCTGAAAACTTCGACAAAATGCGTAAGTCTTTCGAAAAAGAAGGCTACAACTCAAAGAGCTATATTAAAGCGCAAGAAGCGATTTCCAGTGAATTACTTGGTATTCGTTTCACCGCGAAAGTAGTTGAAAAACTGTGTGATACTTTGCGCGGTCAAGTCGACGAAGTGCGCCACGTTGAGAAGCAAATTTTGGATGTGGTTGTGAATCGCTGTGGTATGCCTCGTTCACATTTCATCAAAGTTTTTCCTGGGAATGAAACCAATCTCGCTTGGGTTGATGGCGAAGTGAACTCAGGTCATTCTTACAGTGCGATCTTGGGACGTAATGTGCCTAGTGTTCAGCAATTACAGCAAAAATTGATCGACTTGCAAGCACGTGTCGTATTGCCTTTGCCTGATTTGCGTGGCATTAACAAGAAGATGTCCGCAGGTGAAATGAAAGCACGCAAAGCGAAACGTGAGATGACTGAGGCAAACTTGCGCCTGGTTATTTCTATCGCTAAAAAATACACCAATCGCGGTTTGCAATTCTTGGATTTGATTCAAGAAGGTAATATTGGTTTGATGAAAGCGGTTGATAAGTTTGAGTATCGTCGCGGCTATAAGTTTTCGACGTATGCAACTTGGTGGATTCGTCAGGCAATCACGCGTTCAATTGCGGATCAGGCACGTACGATTCGTATCCCTGTGCATATGATAGAAACGATCAATAAAATGAATCGTATATCACGTCAAATTTTGCAAGAAACTGGTGCAGAGCCAGATCCAGCAACGTTGGCGATCAAGATGGAGATGCCGGAAGATAAAATTCGCAAAATCATGAAGATTGCGAAAGAGCCGATCTCAATGGAAACGCCTATCGGTGACGATGATGATTCCCATTTGGGTGATTTTATCGAAGACAATCACACCTTAGCACCAGCAGACGCAGCTTTGCACGCGTCTATGCGTAATGTGGTGAAGGATGTCTTGGATTCGTTAACGCCGCGCGAAGCAAAAGTATTGCGCATGCGTTTTGGCGTAGAGATGTCGACGGATCATACTTTGGAAGAAGTGGGTAAACAATTTGACGTAACGCGTGAGCGCATTCGACAAATAGAGGCAAAAGCGCTGCGTAAGCTGCGCCACCCGTCACGTTCAGACAAGCTGAAGAGCTTCCTCGAAGGAAATTGATTGGTTGATCAATCAAGTAGGTAAGAAGCTGATTCGTAACAGAATGCGATGAAACCGTACAGTTGAAAGATTGTGCGGTTTTGTTTTTTTGTGCAGCCCCTGAATTTAGCATCAATGCATTTGAATAACTGGAAGAATCGCGCATTTATCCCCTGTAAGCCTTGTGCCAATTACCTCTAATGTAATACAATGAGCGCTCATTTTCTGGGGCGCGTTCGTGCTTTGGCAAATAGGGCCTCTAGCTCATGTTGGTTAGAGCAGCGGACTCATAATCCGTTGGTACCGTGTTCGACTCACGGGAGGCCCACCAATTTATCGCTATTGTTAATCCGATACCGTCTAGTTTTTAATCAAAAAAATTCGTATTCCGCTTTGAAAAGAAGATATCAACACGCATAGTGTTATAATGCGCGTCTATTGAAATACACCCACGCCTTTACTTTTGCTGACGCAACATCACGAATTTCCTCACTTGATGCCGTGTTAGACCCACGGGAGGCACACTATGCAAAACATGACCGATACCCCGTTACAGACTGCCGCTGAGCCAGTCGCTGATACTCTTCGTTTTGACTCCTTTGGTTTAGCACCAGAAATTTTACGTGCATTAAATGACCAGGGATACGTACATCCGACGCCGATTCAAGCACAAGCGATTCCTATTGTCTTGCAAGGTCGTGATGTCATGGGAGCCGCGCAAACAGGGACGGGTAAAACGGCAGGTTTTTCTCTGCCTATCATTCAATTGTTGATGGCGCACGCTAACAATAGTGCATCGCCTGCACGTCACCCTGTGCGTGCATTAATTTTGACGCCAACCCGTGAGTTGGCGGATCAAGTAGCGGAGAATGTAAAAGCTTATTCACGTCATACACACTTGCGTGCGACCGTTGTTTTTGGTGGCGTTGATATGGCACCGCAAACAGCGATTCTGCGCAATGGTGTTGAAATCGTTATTGCAACACCAGGACGACTGTTGGATCACGTCCAGCAAAAAACCGTGAACCTGTCGCAAACGCAAATCCTGATTATGGATGAAGCAGATCGCATGCTGGATATGGGATTTTTGCCTGATTTGCAGCGTATTATTAATTTGCTCCCTAAACAACGTCAGAATTTGATGTTCTCGGCGACGTTTTCGCCAGAAATCAAAAAACTGTCAGCTAGTTTCTTAAACGATCCTGTGACGATAGAAGTGGCACGCAGCAATGCGACCGCTGAAAATGTGACACAAGTTTTGTACAAAGTGGCTGAAGACGAAAAACGTGATGCGGTTGCATTTATTATCCGTGAGCGCGGTTTGAAACAAGTCATCGTGTTTTCAAATACCAAGATTGGTGCTTCACGTGTTGCAGTGCATTTGGTCAAGCAAGGTATCAAAGCGACAGCCATTCACGGCGATAAATCACAGCAAGAACGGATGGCGGCATTAGAAGCGTTTAAGCGTGGTGAAGTCGAAATTTTGGTTGCTACAGACGTTGCTGCACGCGGTCTGGATATATCCGAAATGCCTTGTGTGATTAATTTTGATCTGCCTTATAACGCAGAAGATTATGTACATCGTATTGGCCGTACTGGACGTGCTGGTGCTAAGGGTGATGCAATTTCTTTGCATACCGATAAAGACGAGCGTTTGTTGGTTGATATCGAGAAATTGATTAAGCAGAAAATCGTGCGTTTGCAATTAGCTGGTTTTATCGCAACCTCATTGCACTCCGAACGTAAAGTCTCTTCGTTTGCTGATCGCGGCGACAGGGGCGACCGTAGTGATCGTGGGAGTTCGAATAAACAAGCTGATCGTCCAGTGCGTAGCTATCAGGCGCCACGTGAGAAAGTTGACCCATGGTTTTTGAAACCTTATGAACCTAGTGCCAGCCCTGCTCAGGTAACGGCAGCTTTGGGTGCTAAGGCTGATGCTGCGAAACCGCAAAAGAAAGCGGCACTTTTAGGTGGTTTTGGGAAGATGTCGTAAAGCCCGATAAGCTTTTGTATCGTTAGAGCATTGCGATAGCTTTAAGTGATGAATGAAGAACCGGAAAACATTTTTTGTTTCCCGGTTTTTTTGTTTTCTGACTTAGCGAGGGTGCGCGATACTTAGATAGTGCAAAGACCAGGCTGACGTCGCTTCTTGCCAAAATGTGGGCAGGTCTCGCATGCCAGGTGTTAACTGTAATCCAAGAAATTGTGCCGCTGGGAGCAAGGCTTCGTTTAGTAAATCATTGTCACCTCTATCAAATGCCAAAGCGCCGGTTTGCTTAGAGAGTTTCTCTCCCGCTTGATTGATGACCACTGGAACGTGTAAATAGCTTGGTGTCGGCAATTGCAATAATTGTTGTAAATAGATTTGTCGAGCGCTGGAATCTAATAAATCAGCGCCGCGCACAATTGCGTTGATACCTTGCGCTGCATCATCCACCACGACGGCTAACTGATATGCCCAAAAACCGTCAGCGCGTTTTAAAACAAAGTCACCGACCTCACGACTGATATTCTGACTTTGCCTACCTAATAGTCGATCAATAAAATGAAAGTGAGCCGCATCTCCATCTGGCACCCGCAGGCGAAATGATCGTGCGGCTTTGCCATTTTTTATACCGTTGCGGCAAGTGCCGGGATAGATTTGACTCTCTTCCAAACCAGCACGTAATCGCGAATCTGCAATTTCCTTGCGGGAACAACTGCAGGCGAATACATGTTCTCCCAGTTTATCTAATGCTTCTTGATACAAATTAGTTCGCTGACTTTGCCAGGTAATCTCCCCGTCCCATTGCATGCCGCAGCGTTGTATTGACGCGATGATATCTGCATCCGCTCCTCGTATGTTGCGATCAAAATCGAGATCTTCTATGCGTAGTAGCCATTCTCCCCGATGCGCTTTTGCATCCAGATAGCTTGCCATTGCCGCGACCAAGGAACCAAAATGAAGAGGGCCTGTGGGTGAGGGGGCGAAGCGGCCGCGATAAGTGACTGTCATGCAGATGAATGGTGGAAATTAGATGAAAGGACGCGAGTAATAAGTCTACCGAGTATTCGTATGAAACTTCGTTGTTCACGCTTTCAGTATCATAAAATAAAAAAGACAGCGATGCAGTCATGGCTGTCTTTTTAGCTTATTTTTAACTTACTCGAATGTGCAAATCTAATCGGCTGGCGTTTGTTCTCTGCTCATTTTCTTACAATGAGGGCAGGATTTTGCTTCGATATACCAAGGTGATAATTGTTCACGTGGTGTGACAACGGCACGGCATGCATAGCACTGCGTGGTGTCCGTTGCTTCGAGTTTTGGATTCAAAGCGGTACGGTAGTCAAACACGAAGCAGTCGCCATGATAATGATCGCCACCGACTTCTTCGAAATATTTCAATATGCCGCCTTCGAGTTGATAAACGCTTTCGAAGCCGACGTTTTGCATATGGATCGCGGCCTTCTCACAGCGAATGCCGCCCGTACAGAAGGTGACCACGGTTTTGTCATTTAATGCGTCGCGGTTGGCTTCAATCACGGCAGGAAATTCTGTAAATTTGCTGATCCTGTAATCAATCGTGTTGTCAAAGCTACCGACATCGACTTCGAAATCATTGCGTGTATCGACCATGACCACAGGTTTGCCATTGTCATCGTGACCTTGATCTAGCCAGCGCTTTAAGGTCTTCGCTTCGACTGAAGGTGCGCGACCCTCTTCCGGCTTAATCAAAGGCATGCGCATCGTAATGATTTCCGGCTTGATTTTTACCAGTAACTTCGTGAATGGCTGATGGTCGGAGAAACTCTCTTTAGCCACGATATCGGCAAACCGAACGTCACTGTGTAACCAGTCCATGTAGGCGTCAATTTCGTGGCGCAATCCGGCCAAAAACATATTGATGCCTTCTGGTGTCAACAGTACCGTGCCTTTTAGATTTAGTTCTTGGCATTTGGCGATAAATTCAGGCCGTTTTTCTGCTGTATCGCTAAAGGTGATGAATTTATAAGCGGAGATGTTTACGTAAGGGGTAGTTGCAGATTGCATGAGGAACTTTACTGAGGAAATTAATTAAGTCTTTGATTTTTCAGCATTATAAAGCGAAAGTGAGGCTAAAGTCATGTCCACTGCGCATGTTATCGAGGAAGCTATATCGGAGTATGTATAAAAAATGAAGCGTTTAACGGAAATTGATAGGTGAATCAATTTGTCGATTTTTGCAGCTTTCATTTTGCGAAGTTTAAGTTCCATTGAATAAGGAATGCTCAATGTACAAACTCTATTGTTCAATAATTTTGTACTTAGCTAATGTTCGGTAAAATCGGACGCTCATTCCAACGAGCAATCAACATCCGTCTATTTGTCTTAATACTATTTGGGAAAAGTCGTTTTGACCCGCGCGTTGATTCTTTAGATGCAGTTAATCCAAGTTTCACTAAAACCCATGAAATCAAGCTTGAGTAAACGAGGCTTGGTTCATTGTGTGAATTGCTTGAATATGTTTACATTTTAAATGTAAACATGCTTATTTGTAAAAAAGCACAATGTACATGTAAAGGGGGTCTGAATTTGCATAAAAAATGATATTCAATGTTAAAGTCAACACTATCTCTAGGGCAACAAAAAAATTGAATGAAGTGTCGAAATAATGAGCTTAATAAATTCCAATCATAGCCAGTCTGCACTAAACGATGCAGATGACGGCGTGATGTCAGGAACATTTAAACACTACGAAATTCGTGCGAAGCTCAGTTCGACCCTATCGACACAAGTGTTTGAGGCATGGGATACGCAGCTTCATCGTTTAGTCGCGATTAAGCAAATTAAACAAACACATTCATCGGCACCTGCACAGGAAACGCTGATCAAAGAGGCGCGTCTCGCTGCATCTTTAAAACACTCCGCATTTGTCAAAATTCATGCACTTGAAGAAACGCAAGATAGTTTGTTTATTGTGATGGAATTAGTGACG
>CAUPNA010000060.1:0-23739 GCA_963512475.1 uncultured Undibacterium sp. | reverse complement strand
GCCAAGATCCACAGTCTTATCGTACAGCGGCTTCCCCTTATCGACGATATGAACAGTGTAGAGTTTCAATGAGGTCTCTCCCACGACCTTGAAGCCCCCATGCTGAACCATGCGTAAATTCATGAGGCTGGCACCAGTCCGTAGCATTTGCGGCTCTTTGTCTGGCATCTGAATCTGCGCACCCTGCACGACATACAATGCTTCGATGCCGTGATGAAGATGTAAATCAATACCCTCACCTGGCTTGTATTCGGCGACAGAGGAAATCACTTCCATCCCGGTAGTCACGCCATTCGGACCTTGCAGCTCTACTCTTTGTTTCTCTTGACGTTGTGGGGAATCACTCAAGGCTTGTGCAAGTAAAGTCCCTGCACTTCCAAGTGCAATCAATCCAATCGCGAAAACGCATTGTCGAAGGTTGGATCGAATCATGGATATTTCCTCTGAACCTAAACAAAACAAAGTCTAAAAACTAGAACCATCTTCTTTCAGAAACTCAATTTCTTCAGTCGTCGATGCGCGGCCGAGTATCGCATTGCGATGCGGGTAGCGACCGAAACGATCGATGATGCGCTTATGCTTTAACTCAAATTCGTAGTTACCTTGGGGCGCGTGTTCGTGAAATAACTTTTCAGCGACAGCGTGAATGGCAGGCGATTCACTATGCATGAATGGCATGTACAGAAAATTTCTTTCGATAGGCGTTAAGCCATGATCTGCATGGACTCTGAGCGCCTCTTGCGCCAATGCCAATGCCATGGGATCTTGCGCAAAAGCTTGGGGTGTGTTGCGATACACATTGCGTGAAAACTGATCTAGGATAATGATTTCCGCCAAGCGGCCATGGTCGTCAGAGCGCCATTCGTAAAGCTCGCCAGCGGCGGCTTGTAGCATCACGCCATGAAAGCGCTGTTGTATCAGTTGATCGAACTCGGGATCAACACTCCACCATTTCTTGCTGTCGATTTCTTCGAACCAGAATTGAATAATGTTTTGGAACATGGGATGCTTTCATCGGGGATCAATTCGCTTATTCTACCCGTGAAAGCTAAGTCAAGATAGGCAAGTTCAGTGTTGGTCAACCGTCGAAATCAAACGCTCTGGCGCCAATACACCAAACTCTTGTAGCTGCGCAGAGCCAAGCAATTGTTTCGAGGCTTGGTTAGCATCAACTCGATAAACGCGTACTCGCCCAAGTTCATTTGGATGTGTTACAGCTTCCTTCGCCAATGAAATCCGCTGACCTTGCAAGAAGCGCTTAGATAACTCTTCGCTTAACAGCACTTCTGGAAAACTCGACAGCAATGCGTCGACAGGTGCTAACAAGGCGTGGCGTTGCTCTTCGCTCATTTCTATCAATTGATCAAGAGTTACCGTATTTTCTAAAATGAGATGCCCAACGTGTGTACGGCGCAGGGCATTTAGGTGTGCACCACAACCTAGAGCATTACCGATGTCTTCACCTAAAACACGAATGTAAGTGCCTTTGCTGCAGCGTACGTTTAAGGTTAAGAATGGCGCTTCGTAATTAACGAACTCAAGTAAATGAATCGTAACTGGGCGAGCTTCACGCTCTAGTGTAATGCCCTCGCGTGCATATTCGTAGAGTGGTTTACCATCGCGTTTAAGTGCCGAATACATAGGTGGCACTTGCAGGATATCGCCTTTGAATTGTTCCAAGACTTCGTGAATTTGTGATTCGCTCACATTCACATCATGCGTTCGTATGGCCTCACCTTCGGTGTCGCCGGTGTTGGTGCTTACACCCAGATGCACGACGGTTTGATAGGTTTTATCGGCTTCTAATAAATCTGCGGAGAACTTGGTAGCTTCGCCAAAACATAAGGGCAACAAGCCAGTGGCAAACGGATCTAAGGTACCAGTGTGGCCAGCTTTAATCGCATTGAGTAATCGCTTCGCCTTGATTAGCGCATCATTGCTCGACCACCCCACAGGCTTATCTAATAACAGCACACCATTGATGGGTAGGCGCGTTTTTTTCTTGATGGGTTGGTTCATATGCAGGTTAGAATTGGAAATTCAAAGAGTATCTACTCAGCACTCATAAGGCATGTAGGACGGGTGAAACCCGCGCCACCAGCTTATCGAGCACCTGATCAGCGCGGGTTTCACCCGTCCTACGAAAATGACAGTTTCTGAACCGCTGTGGTTCAAATTTCTAAAAAACGATATCAGTCTTCGTTATCGTGCTTATCTTCTGGAACGTGAGTCGCGTTCGCCTCATCGATCAACTTCGACATGGCGATGCCACGCATTGTGGATGTGTCGTGGACGAAATGTAACTGAGGCAAAGTATGAATACGCAATTTCAAACCAAGTTGATTGCGCAAGAACCCAGCAGCTTTGTTCAAACCTTCAAAGGTGTTTTTGATGACGGCAGGATCATCTGCCAAAGTCGTGAAATACACCTTGGCGTGCGCGTAATCAGGCGTCAATTGCACTTCTGTGAGCGTGATCATACCCACGCGTGGATCTTTGAGCTCTGCCCAAATGATTTCAGATAAATCACGTTGAATTTGATCCGCTACGCGTAATCCGCGTGCTGGGATGGATTTACTATTTTTAGCCATAATATAAAAACAAAACCTTATACATACATCAAAACCTCTCAACATAGGTATGCGACATGCCGCGACCAGAGTTAAAGAGAGAAACAAGGGAGAACCTCTGTGAAATTCCACTTCTCAGTGTCTCTGTGTTAAGAGGTTTTAAATCTTGTACAGTAAAACGATCAGAGACTTTCGGTACTTTAAAATGAAAGAGGAAGCTCACGCTTCCTCTTTTTTATTTACTTACAGAGTACGAGCAATTTCCTGGATCTCGAAGATTTCTAAGAAATCTCCGACCTGGATTTCGTTGTAGGCTTTGAGTGAGAGACCGCACTCCATACCTGCACGAACTTCTTTGGCGTCGTCTTTGTAACGCTTCAAAGAATCCAATTCGCCAGTCCATGTCACTACGTTGTTGCGTAACAGACGAACAGACGACGTACGTTTAATCACACCTTCAGTGACCAAGCAACCTGCAATTGAACCCACTTTGCTGACGGAGAAGACTTGACGAATCTCGACCATACCAATGATCGTTTCGCGCTTCTCTGGTGCCAACATGCCGGACAGTGCAGATTTAATTTCATCTACTGCATCGTAAATGATGTTGTAGTAACGGATGTCCACGCCATTCGATTCAGCCAACTTACGGGCGGATGCATCAGCACGGGTGTTAAAGCCGATGATGACCGCTTTGGAAGCGACTGCCAAGTTGACGTCGGATTCGGAAATCCCACCGACTGCCGCGTGTACCACTTGTACGCGCACTTCGTTGTTCGACAATTTAACCAAAGACTGAACCAAAGCTTCTTGCGAACCTTGAACGTCTGTCTTGACGATGATAGGCAAGTTTTTGAGTTCGCCTTCGCCCATGTTTTCGAACATGTTTTCGAGCTTAGCTGCTTGTTGTCTCGCCAATTTAACATCGCGGTATTTACCTTGACGGAACAAAGCGATTTCGCGAGCTTTGCGTTCATCAACCATAACCATGACTTCTTCACCAGCTGCCGGCACTTCGGTCAAGCCTTGAATTTCGACAGGGATTGATGGACCTGCTGTATGAATATTCTTGCCGTTTTCATCCAACATCGCACGAACGCGACCATAAGATGAACCCGCCAAGACCACATCGCCGCGTTTCAAAGTACCCGATTGAACCAAGATCGTTGCGACTGTACCGCGACCTTTATCCAAACGAGATTCAACGACCAAACCTTTAGCTGGCGCATCGATCGGTGCACGTAATTCTAAAATTTCAGCTTGTAACAAAACTTGTTCTAACAAGTCATCAATACCCTGACCTGTTTTAGCAGAAACGGACACAAATGGGGACTCACCACCATAAGCTTCCGGCACGACGCTCTCTGCGATCAATTCTTGCGTCACACGATCTGCATTGCCACCTGGTTTATCGATCTTATTAATCGCTACAACCAGCGGCACACCAGCTGCTTTTGCATGCGCAATCGCTTCTTTAGTTTGCGGCATCACACCGTCATCCGCTGCAACCACCAGAATAACGATATCAGTCGCTTTCGCACCACGGGCACGCATCGCCGTAAATGCTTCATGACCTGGAGTATCTAAGAAAGTGATCATGCCGCGAGGTGTTTCTACGTGGTAGGCGCCAATGTGCTGCGTAATACCACCAGCTTCACCAGAAGCGACTTTAGCGCGACGAATGTAATCGAGCAACGATGTTTTACCGTGATCAACGTGACCCATCACCGTGACAACTGGCGCACGTGGTGATGATTCGTATTCTGCGTGTTCCGCCACATCCGTCAGCATTGCTTCAGGATCATCGATCTTCGCTGCAAACGCTTTATGGCCCATTTCCTCAACCAGAATCATCGCTGTTTCTTGATCGAGAACCTGATTGATCGTGCACATCTGACCGAGTTTCATCAAATGTTTAATCACTTCAGACGCTTTTACGGACATCTTATGTGCCAACTCAGCGACCGTTAAAGTCTCTGGCACGTACACATCTTTAATGACTGCTTCGACCGGAACTTGGAAATTAGTTTCACGATCGTCATGATGATTATTGCGACGACCTTTAGGGCCGCTTTTCCAACCGTCACGACCAACTGGTGCTGCACCACGTGTTTTCAAACCACCGCCGCCGCGTTTTTTAGCGTCTTCTTGCCAAGTGGACGATACATTGGCAGATTTAATGGCTTTCTTATCGGTTGGTGCTGCGACCGCTGGCTTAACGTCTTTCTTGTCGCCCGGCTTTTTCTCACCTGGTTTTTTATCCGCTGGCTTGTGCAATGTGCCTTCTGGCACTTTAGACGGCGCAGCAACAACTGGAGCTGGTACTTCTACTGGCTTAGGCTTACGCGCCGCCAGCATCATCTCTTTAATCTGAGCTACTTCGTCGGCCACTTTCTTACGCGCATTTTCAGCATTGGCAGCACGTGCAGCCGCTTCTTTAACCGCTTCCTTGGCTTCAGCCGCAGCTGCAGTTGCTTTTTTCTTTGCTTCTTCAGCAGCTATGCGTTTGGCTTCGTCATCAACAGCTGGAACTTCTGACACTGCTTCCGACGCGGCTGGTGTTTTACTTGACTTTGCGCGTTTCTCTTCAGCTTGCTTGGCTTTCTCTGCGTCAGCTTTGGCTTTAGCAACCGCTTCCGCTTCGCGAGCTGCTTTCGCTTCTGCTTCTTTTTCTGCCTCGAGTTTTGCGAGTTGTTCTTGCTTCTCTAACAGTTCAGCTTCACGACGTGCTGCCAATTCGGCTTCCGCTTGCGCTTCAGCTTCACGACGTGCCATTTCTGCAGGGTCAATAGCTACCGCAGGTATGGCATTGTCTTCAGGAGAGCTTTCATCGCGCTTCACAAAAGTACGTTTTTTACGTACTTCGACTTGCACGGTACGTGTTTTGCCAGTGGCATCAGCTTGTTTGATCTCGGTTGTTTCCTTACGAGTCAAGGTGATTTTTTTCTTATCGGCATCAGGAGCCACGCCGTGAGAACGACGTAAATGTTCCAACAACTTGTCCTTATCTTCTTTGGACAAGACGTCGGACGCAGACGCTTTTGTAACGCCTGCGGCATTCAATTGCGTGAGCAGTAAATCCGCTGACATTTTCAGCTCGGTGGCAAATTGAGCTACATTATTACTCGCCATTCAGTCCTCTTTCTTTGTTTGCGCTGTGATTTAACTTTAAAAATTGAGTTAAATCTACGCTTCAATTATGTTGTTTACTCGTGATTATTTTGCTTCAACGAGTTTCCATGCTTTTTCCAATAAGGATTTCGCATGTTCATCATATTTAGCGTCGATGAGTTTCATCTCATCATCAGTCACATCTTCAAATGCATTATCAATTAATTGACGCGCACGGTCTGTGGACAGAGCCAAAATCGCACCAAATTCATCGTAAGCTAAGCCACCGAAAGCAGCGAGGGTCTTAATACCAGCCAAACCCAATTTACCTGCTGTTGCACGGCTCATACCTTCCAGGTTAATCAATGCGTCTTCCACACCTTCCACACCCTCTTCAGAAGCAATCGCTTCTGTCACAAGTGCATCACGTGCGCGATTGCGCAATTCATTCACTGTATCTTCGTCTAAGGCGTCAATTTCCAGCATTTCGCTAATTGGTACATAAGCGATTTCTTCTAAGCTGGAGAAGCCTTCGTCTACCAAGATGTCTGCGACTTCTTGATCCACGTCGAGTTTTTCCATGAACAGAGCGCGGATGCCTGCAGATTCTTGCTCTGCTTTATCCGCAGATTGCTCTGCAGTCATGATATTAATTTGCCAACCAGTCAATTCTGCTGCCAAGCGTACGTTTTGACCGCTACGGCCAATCGCAATTGCTAGGTTTTCATCATCAACGACCACATCCATCGCGTGTTTTTCTTCATCAACCATGATGGAAGACACATTCGCTGGCGCTAAAGCACCAATCACGAATTGCGCTGGATCTTCGGACCACAATACGATATCAACACGCTCGCCGCCCAATTCACCAGTCACGGCTTGTACACGTGAACCACGCATACCAACACAAGTACCGATAGGATCAATACGTTTATCATCTGTGTGAACCGCGATCTTAGCGCGCACGCCAGGATCACGCGCTGCAGATTTGATCACCAACGAACCTTGCTCGATTTCTGGCACTTCCAACTCAAACAACTTCATGATGAATTCAGGCGCAGTACGAGACAAGATCACTTGTGGGCCACGTGCGTTGCGATCAATACGCAAGATATAAGCACGGACACGATCACCAACGCGTAAATTCTCTTTCGGGATCATTTGATCGCGTGGCAAACGTGCCTCGATACGACCAGATTCAACCACTGCTTCGCCGCGTTCCATGCGTTTGATCGTGCCCATGACTAGGGAATCACCACGCTCCAAGAACTCAGCCAAAATTTGTTCACGTTCTGCATCACGGATACGTTGCAAAACAATTTGCTTGGTATCTTGTGCAAAACGACGACCCAGCTCAACAGATTCTACTGGCTCTTCGATATATTCATCGACTTCGATATCAGCGTATTGCTCGACTGCTTCGAAATGCAAAATTTCTTGGTCTGGCAATTGCAAACCAGCTTCGTCAGCCACCACGTGCCAACGGCGGAATGTACGATATTCGCCCGTATCACGGTCGATTTCTACACGAATATCAACTTCACCTTCATAACGCTTTTTGGTAGCCGTTGCCAAAGCATGTTCCAATGCGCCAAAAACGATATCTTCATCAACGTTTTTTTCACGCGCCAGCACATCAACCAATAATAAAACTTCGCGACTCATGCTTTGCGACTCCTAAAATCCACTTGCGGCACTAAGCGTGCCTTATCTAAATCAGCGAGCGTAAACTCAAGCATCGCTGCGCCATCTTTTGTTTCAAATTCGAGCTTCAGAGTTTCCCCTTCTGGCTCATGCAATACACCTTCGAAGCTCTTACGATTAGCCATGCCTGGCATAGGCAATCGCAATTTAACATTCGCTTTTTCGCCGACAAAACGGACGAAGTCAGCAATCTTCTTCAAGGGTCGATCCAAGCCCGGGGAAGAAATCTCTAAGCGTTCGTAAGCCACTTCCTCTACAGTCAAAACGTGTGACAATTGATGACTGACCTTCGCACAATCTTCAACAGTAATATGACCTTTTTCCTCAACATCTTCTGGTAAAAGATCGATATACACACGAAACAAACCACGCTCTGCCCGCTCAAAGTCGACCAGATCATAGCCTGTCCCATTGACAGTCTTTTCAATTAATTCCAACAATTGCAAGACAATTCTCCGATAAACACAGATCTTGTTTTTGCAGCAAATCAACTTAAGTTGAATTAACTTAAATTCGCACTGAAAAACGATTCGCCAAAAAAAAATGGGCACTAGCCCATCTTCTTAGCGCCTTGGATGCATTTGCGTATTGACTGAAAACCAATCAAAAACCAATTCAAGGAAAAATCTGCTAACTACAAGATTATAAACGATTAATTACTCAATCGCAATGAGAAGTCGGTGAAAACACGGCCTGAGCAACATCTTTCACCCACTTCCAGGCATTTATTTTTAAGTACCGCGACGACGGCGTGCCGCAATGGCCTGACCAATCGCTGGACCACTACCACGCTCGGTTGGACCCCGACGATTTTGATCACGACTTGGATAGCCTAAGGCAGTTTGCAAAGGATCTGGTTGACGACTACGAGGCTTCCCGCCATTTGCATTCGGCTTAGACGCTTTAGGCCCACCTTGTGAACCAGCATATCCACCAGCACCACCAGCATTACTACCGTTGCGTGTAGGACGACCATTTTGCGGATTAGCAAAACCACCACGCACTGTAGGCTCAAAACTCCTTTGCACTGGCGCATCAAACGGATTCACATTACGCGGCACCTTACCACCTTGCACGCGATTACCGTTTGGCTTGCCCATGGGCTTATCGGCTTTTTCGCCCGCGACCTTTTCCAAACCACTAACTTTGAGCAGGCTACGTACTGCATCTTCGCCCAATTCATCCCAACGACCACGCTTTAAACCTGAAGGCAAGGTCATCACGCCGTAGCGAGTACGAATCAAACGCGACACTGTCAAACCGACCGCCTCAAACATACGGCGAACTTCACGGTTACGGCCTTCACCGATAATGACGCGATACCACTTATTCACGCCCTCACCACCGCCATCAGAAATTTTGGAAAATTGCGCTATACCATCTTCGAGCTCCACGCCAGCCAACAGTTTTTGACGCATGCCTTCTTCCAGATCGCCCAAAGTACGCACAGCGTATTCACGCTCAATACCGTAACGTGGATGCATCAATCGATTCGCCAAATCACCCGAAGTTGTAAAAAGCAACAAACCTTCCGTGTTGTAATCAAGACGACCCACTGCCAACCATTTACCGACCTTCATTTGCGGCAAACTATCAAACACGGAGGCGCGACCTTCTGGATCACTAGTACTAACGATTTCACCAGCAGGCTTATGATAAATCAGAACGCGTGGCGGCTTTTTACTAACTTTACGCTGGATCAATTTTCCATTAATACGCACTTGATCTTGCGGCAAAATACGCTGTCCGATATGCGCCGGCTCACCATTCACCGAGACACGACCAGCAATGATTAACTCTTCCATATCACGACGAGAACCCAGACCTGCTTCCGCCAAGACTTTATGTAATTTTGGAGCGTCATCATCAGCCGTTAAATCACGGCGTGGTTTTTTATTTTTGTCGTTACGTGAATGCTGAGCATCATCTGCCGCGTCGTACGCATCGGAAGTCACGAATGAAAACACATCATCTGCCTCTGGTACCGCACCACGACTGCTTTGCTGACCTGGACGACGCTGGTTATTTTGGTTACGCGGCTCGCCAGTGCGATTTTGCACGCCCTGTCCAGGTCTTGCCTGTTGACGATTACGTTGCTGACCATCACGTGACTGACCATCGCGCGGCTTTGCACTACGTGAATTATTTCTATCACCTTGTGGACGACGTGGGCGCTCAACACTATCTTCAGCACCAACTTGATTCGTCGACTCAAACGGAGGGACATTTTGCTGCTCCGCACTCACTTCACGCGACTCAACTTGACGCGGCGCGCGTGGTTGACGTGGCGGACGTTCTTGACGCGGCGCTCTAGCAACAGGCGCAGACTGCTCCGCAAAAGCTGGCGCTTGCGCTGCCACTTCGGCAGAGACAACTTCCGGCTTCAATCTAGGTTTGCGCGGAGCTCGTGGCGCTTTAGCAGCTGGCGCATCCTCGCTCACGGCATTTGTAACGCCGGCAGTTGCGTCATCGGACTTAGCGACTTTTGGACGTGCAACGCGTTTTGCACGAGGACGCGGCGTATCGGTTTCAGCACCAGGATTTTGCTGGCTAGAAGTATCGTCTGGATTATTTGTGTTCATTATCTGATTCTGGTTTGAAAGGTGTTAGAGCTTCAGCATCTGCTTCCGCTTTTTCATCTAAATTCGTATCAGCCATCATTGCAACATCATCCAAGATCACATCACTGGCTGCTTCATTTTCGAGTGCATCTGCCGCAAGGTTTTCCGCTGCGACATCACTCAATTGTTCTTGTGCACTAATTTGCACACTTATTTCCGTACTTACTTCAATTTCGTCTTCAACAATTTCAATTGCATTGCCTTCAATTGCAAGGTCTGAAGCGCCCTCTTCAGCTACATCAGCTGCAAGATCAACATCTACGACAGTATTAGAAGGAGGCTCATCGCCACCCATATCAACACTCACCACAGATGCATCAGCAACTTCAACCAAAGCCTCAATCCCGTCGAACATATTCAATTCTGGGGAATCATCTTTAGAAGGAGGCGCATCCTCTACTCCTTCCTGACCAATTTGCTGCAAAGGTGGCAATTGATCGAGGGACGCCAAACCCAAGTCACTTAAGAAGTGCTTGGTCGTCGCAAATAAAGCGGGCCGCCCAGGCACTTCACGATGGCCAATAGTTTCTATCCAACCGCGATCCTCTAAGGTCTTTACCATCTGCGAAGCCACAGCAACACCGCGTATTTCCTCGATATCACCACGAGTTACCGGCTGGCGATAAGCGATAATCGCCAAAGTTTCCAAAGTCGCACGTGAATACTTGGGCGGCTTCTCAGGATTCAAACGATCGATGAAAGCGCGCATTTCAGGGCGACTTTGAAAGCGCCAACCTGTCGACAAGGAAACCAACATAATTCCTTTATCCGACCAATCTTGACGCACCTCTTCCAGCATTAATTTAATCGTATCAGCACCGACCAGATCTTCTTGATCACTACTATCAACAAACAATTTTTTCATTGTATTAATGGTCAGCGGCTCATGTGCGCATAACAATGCGGTTTCGAGTACACGCTTGGCATCTGCAGTATTCATGCAAACTCTTTAGCTAACAGGTTGTGTTGATCTTAAGAAGTATTCAGTGAAGCACTCGGGATAGCTATTATCCCAACCAGTCTTGTCTTGTAGGACACTGCGCGACACGAATCATCGTTGTGCGCCTGGTGGATCAGTCTGCAGCCAACTTGCATAAGGGTCGCCAATTCGCGCAACACCAATATAAGTCAGTCAAAACAGTCGATCAATTTAGTAGATGCCCGATTGTAGTCTAGAAACATGCCCTAAACGTAAACCAATCAAAAAAATTCGCGAGCCTAACGAAAAAGCCACGATAAAACGTGGCTTTATTCTTAAAACTGGTTGCGGGGGCAGGATTTGAACCTACGACCTTCGGGTTATGAGCCCGACGAGCTGCCAGACTGCTCCACCCCGCGTCTGATAAGTAGAACTATACAGGACTTTGCTGCTTTGCGCAATTTCTTTCTAAGCTTAAGCATTATTCGCAAGCATATTTCTATTGCAGCATGATGACGCTGCAATAGTTTTATCTCCTCCACTTCAGAGAACTGAGCAGGCGGTGATACACTTTCACAGATTCGATTTATGTGTCTGTCCCGAAAGAGTTACACCATGAAATTTTGCTCTGCTTGCGCTGCGCCTGTGGCTTTGAAAATTCCCGCTGACGATACGCGCGAACGCTTTGTCTGTACAGAATGCGGAACGGTTCATTATCAAAATCCGAACATGGTGGTCGGTACTTTACCGATCTGGAATATCGCAGGCGAAGTGAAGGTACTACTCTGCAAACGGGCGATTGAACCGCGCTATGGTTATTGGACTTTGCCTGCGGGCTTTATGGAAAATCAAGAAACCTGTCGGCAGGCGGCGCAGCGAGAGACTATAGAAGAAGCTGGCGCGAATATAGAACTACACGAATTATTTTCGGTACTCAGCGTGCCACATGTGGATCAAGTGCATCTATTCTATAGAGCGACTTTGATTGACACGAATTATCTAGCCGGCACCGAGAGCCTAGAAGTCGCCTTGTTTGCCGAACATGAAATCCCTTGGGATGAGATCGCGTTTGCTACAGTGAGCCAGACTTTGAAGTTCTTTTTCGAAGATCTGAAAAAAGTACATGCTGGTGGAAAGTTTAGTTTGCACGAACATGATTTTTATAAATCGCATCGCCCTGAGTAAGCGCATCCGTATCCCGCACCTATGATTCCTTGGTTAGAAATTGACAGCCCCTTCCCTGATATAACACAAGCCCTGACGGAAGAACAAGGAGCCGCAGGCTTATTGGCGGCTGGCGCAGATTTATCCCCAGAGCGTTTATTGAATGCCTACCGAAATGGCATCTTTCCCTGGTTTTCTGAAGGCCAACCTATATTGTGGTGGTCGACTGATCCGCGCATGGTATTAAAGACCCGCGATTTTAAACTCTCTGATAGCTTAAAGAAGCGTCTGAACAAAGCACTCAAAGATCCAGCCTGGAGTTTTCGTTTTGATACAGCGTTTGAACAAGTCATGCGCCACTGCGCAGAACCTCGCAAAAATCAGGATGGCACTTGGATTTCAGAAGAAATCATTGCTGGCTACACCGCCTTGCATAGAATGGGTTATGCACATAGCTCAGAAGTCTGGCTTGATGGAGAGTTGGTGGGGGGCGCCTATGGCATTTGTATAGGTAAAATGTTTTATGGCGAGTCTATGTTTGCTAAGGTGACGGATGCTTCTAAAATGGCATTGAGTCAGTTAGTCGTTTTCTTACGCAAGCATGATGTGAAAATGATAGACTGCCAGCAAGAAACCTCGCATCTGGCAACATTCGGCGCTAAACCCATCAGCCGCAGTGATTTCATGCAGCATGTGAGGCTAGCGATTACGCAAGAGACGATACAAGATTGGCAGCCTTTAGAATTAGTCAGCTTCAAGGACTACTTACAAACCGAGCATCCTCTAGCCAGCAGAAAGATGAACAGCGATGCAATCTCGAACTAATCCGCCAGCGCCGCTTCCTTCGTCTATACCTGAGGAGGTCGGGGATAGCAATAATACAGACGACTACATAACCTTGCATTACTACGCGACGGCACCCTACACTTGCAGCTATCTAGATGACCGCCAAGCACGTTCGCAGGTAGCCACGCCAGCACACCTGATCGGCAATGAAGTGTATTCGGAATTAGTCAGTCGCGGTTTTCGGCGCAGTGGCGTTTTTATCTACCGCCCATACTGCGATCATTGTTCGGCTTGCACACCAGTGCGTACCATCGTCAGTGAATTCAAAACCAATCGCAGCCAGCGGCGTGCATTACAACAGCATGCCGATCTGCAACCTGAGATTTTGCCACTAGAATTTGACGAAGAACATTTTGAACTCTATCAACGCTACCAAAGCCGCCGTCACGCGGGCGGCGGCATGGATCAAGATGGGCGCGATCAATATGCGCAATTTCTATTGCAGAGTCGAGTCAATACGCGACTGATCGCGTTTCGCGATGATCAAAATATTTTACGCATGATCAGCATCATCGATATTTTGAATGACGGCCTCTCGTCCGTTTATACTTTCTACGATCCGGATGTGCCGCATAGCGCTTACGGCACCTTCAACGTCCTGTGGCAAATCGCGCAAACTAAAATCCTCGGCCTTCCCTATCTGTATCTCGGTTACTGGATAGAAGCGAGCCGTAAAATGTCGTATAAAACCAATTTCAAACCGCTGCAAGCCTTGCTCGAAGGCCGCTGGCAATCACTTTAAATCCAATTCATTTACATCCCAAAAAATATTATGTCCGATCAATTGCTCTATTCTCTAGCCCGCCCATTTCTCTTCTTTATGGATCCAGAAAGCGCACATGACCTGACGCTGCCAAGTCTAAAGCGTGCCCATAATATGGGTTTAACTCGCCTGCTACCCAAGCCCGCCGCCGATCCGCGCAATGTGATGGGAATTGCATTTCCAAATCCAGTGGGTCTAGCTGCGGGATTGGATAAAGATGGTCGCTACATCGACGGCTTGGCATCTTTAGGTTTTGGCTCGATCGAAATTGGCACCGTCACACCACGTGCCCAAGCGGGCAATCCCAAGCCGCGCATGTTTCGCCTGCCGCAGGCAAATGCGATTATCAATCGCATGGGATTTAATAACGGTGGCGTTGACGCCTTTGTCGCCAATGTGCAGGCATCGCGCTTTTATCAAGAGAAACAAGGTGTGCTCGGGTTAAACATCGGGAAGAACGCCGATACACCGATAGAAAAAGCGGCCGACGATTATTTGCTGTGTCTGAACAAAGTCTATCCTTACGCCAGTTACGTAACGGTCAACATCTCCTCACCGAACACCAAAAACCTGCGCCAATTGCAAGGCGCATCTGAACTGGACGATCTTTTATCCAAACTCAAAGAGGCACAACAACGCTTAGCCGATCAACACAAACGCTATGTGCCAATTACCTTAAAAATCGCACCAGACATCGACAGTGAGCAAATCAAAAACATCGCCGAATCTTTACTACGCCATAAAATCGACGGCGTAATTGCAACCAACACGACGATCACCCGCGATGCCGTCAAAGGTCTGCAGCATGGCGAAGAAACAGGTGGATTGTCGGGTGAGCCGGTATTTGAATTATCCAACAAAGTCATACGCGCATTAAGATCAGAACTCGGTGACGCACTGCCCATCATCGGTGTTGGCGGCATTTTTTCGGGCAAAGATGCTGTAGCCAAAATGGACGCTGGTGCAGCCTTAGTGCAAGTGTATTCCGGTTTGATTTATCGCGGCCCAGCTCTGGTGCGTGAGTGTGCGATGGCGATACGGAATCGTAAGTAGACATCTATAAAAATGATGAGCGGGAACAACCTACGTCGAACTGCCAACACGGAATCCGCACGGTTTGTACCCGCCCAAACTGCTGACCATTTTTTTCTGATCCAGGCATTGTTTTTATTTTGCAGTCACACTTTATAGCCTGAGGCTACAGAAAGCGCACTTTACTATGTGGTCTTTGTTTAAGAAAAAACAGAAATATAATTGTCCAATTTGCGGCTCAAAGAGTGATTTGCTTGATACTGTTGATTTCAATAAATCTTGTGAAGAAGCATATGGTAAATTTCTACCGCGCGCCGGAATAGCGGTCAGTTACTTCCTATGTGCAGAATGTAGGTTTTGCTGGGCGCCTATACTTCACACATGGAGCATACAAGAATTCAAAGATAAAATTTACAATCAAGACTATGTTCAAGTTGATCCTGATTACGTAGAAGCTCGACCACAAACTCAAGCCAAGATGTTAACTTCGATGCCCGTTCAACTCCCAAGCTCACTAAAACATGTGGACTATGGCGGTGGCAATGGCACGTTAACCAAACTACTCAACCAAGCGGGCTGGAATTCGATTTCATACGATCCATTCGTCAATAGAGAAACCAAAATAGAAACCTTAGGGAAATTTGGCCTCATCACTTCATTTGAAGTATTTGAGCATGTGCCTGATGTTCATAAACTAATCAACGATCTCGATCAACTCGTTGCTACCGATGGCATCATCATATTTTCCACACTAATATCCGATGACCAAATACACCCTGGTATGAAATTGGATTGGTGGTACGCATCCCCAAGAAACGGTCATATCAGTCTTTTTTCGTCAAAATCGCTTAATTTACTCGCCAATCTTGGAAACTTTCAATTTGCGAGTTTCTCGCCGGGCTTGCATGCCTTTTTCAGGACTGTTCCAACATGGGCTGCCGATCTCCTTAAGTAATGTGGATCGAATGCGGCCCGCGCGGCGCGGTCAACATTGAATCCGCGTGACCTTTAGCCATACAACAAAAATCACAAAAAGAGCCAATCATGAAACTCAAAAAACTAGGCAGCAGCGATTTAATGGTGTCAGAAGTATGTCTCGGCACCATGACATTCGGTGAACAAAACACCGAAGCCGAAGCGCATCAGCAGCTTGACTTCGCATTAGCACACGGCGTCAATTTCATTGACACCGCCGAAATGTATCCTGTCATGCCACGTGCAGAAACAGTCAATCGCACTGAGCAATTTATTGGAAGCTGGATCAAACAATCCGGTCAACGCGACAAAATAATTTTAGCCACTAAGGTTGCAGGTCCTTCGCGCGGCATGCCGTGGATACGCAACGGCGACAACGATCTCGATACAAAAAATATCCGCATCGCCGTCGAAGCGAGTTTGCAGCGTCTACATACCGATTACATCGATTTGTATCAATTACACTGGCCTAGCCGCAATGCACCTATCTTTGGTCAGAAAGAATTTAATCCCGATTTAGAACACGACAGCGTTGACATTGAGGCGACATTGGATGTCTTAGACAGTCTGGTCAAAGAAGGCAAGATTCGCCACATCGGCGTCTCCAACGAAACACCTTGGGGCGTCAGCGAATTCATCAAGCATGCCGAGCGCAAACAACAAGCCCGTATCATTTCCATCCAAAACCCCTACCACTTGATGAACCGCAGCTTTGAACAAGGCTTAACTGAAACTTGTTATCGCGAGCAAGTCGGTCTATTAGCCTACAGCCCACTCGCCTTTGGGCGTCTAACAGGTAAATATGTCGATGATGCACAAGCCAAAGGACGTTTAACTAAATTTCCACCCACTTGGAGTCCACGTTATATGCGTCCAGAAGTCATTACCACCAGCGCCCGCTACACTGAGTTGGCTCGTGCACATGGGCTGACTCCAACGCAACTCGCGTTAGCCTGGTGCTATTCACGTTGGTTTGTAGCCAGTACGATTATTGGTGCGACCAATTTGACGCAGTTAGAAGAAAATATTCGAGCAACGGACATTCGTTTGAGTGAGGAGTTGATTGCTGCGGTGAACCAAATTCACGCGCAAGGTGCGAATCCAGCGCAATAGCAAGTTCGTAGGTTGGCGCTGAGCAAAGCGAAGCCCAACAGTAATGCGCGACTACAGAAAAATGCTGGGCTTTGCAGCCCAGCCTACATTGTCATTTTTTCGATTGCAATAAGTTCGTGAAACTAATACTGTCCCTTCAAAAACTCCCGATACGCAGCAATAGTAAGCGGCATAGTCATGGCATCCATATGCCCAGCATTCACTTTCAAAAATCGTTTATTGGTTTGATTCAAACTCTCAAATAAATCACGTGCGGTGGCTTCAGGCGTGGTGGTGTCATGCTCACTTGCGATAATAAAAACAGGAAACTGTGTGTTTTTTAGGGAGCGACGGTTATCAATTTGGGCGATATCACCAGCCAACTGAATGTTCACAAACGGGCGTGCAAACCAAGGCGTTAAGTTTTTAGTGTAAGTTTCTGCATCCGTCCCAGTGCCTTCTAAGACCAAACTATCAACAGGCCGCAAGTTAGCCAGTTTCGCCGCGACAAAACTACCGAAGGAATGCCCGTGCACGACCAGTTTTCCGCTCACTTTTTTACGTGCATAGTCATACAAAGCCAAGGTATCGGTTTCGATTTCTTTCAAGTCATGAGCTTGTCCCGTTGAATCGCTGCGTCCAAAACCACGATAATCAAATACGATGACATTGGCATTGAGCTCAGTAAATGGTTTCAAAAAATAGCCGCCATCGGCATCAACGCGAATCCCACTACCTAAAAAATATAAAACGGTGAAGTCGGCTCCTGGCTTATGAAAATAAACACCACGACTGATAGAACCATCTGCTTGAATCAGTTCCAGATTTTCTAACTGATACTCAGGCGTCACATTCTTTAAGAGTGTAATTTTATTTCTGTCTCGCGGAATAAATTGCTTCGAGCTGACATTGACGGTCATACAACCGGTAGAAATTAAAACAGTAATCAACACTAAGAATAAACTTTTCTTCATTATAAGAATCTCAAAAAAAATGAATTTTGCAAGCAATACTGTTTATTTCGCTACTCGCACAGGAATTGGCACATTACACAATTCAATATGGTTCGCCGCGAATTTATACCAATCACCACCACGGTTTCTTTGTGCTTCAACCAGGGCAGTGAAACTTGTCGTATCAGTACGGAAGACTTCTAATTTACTGCGGGCTGCCTCTGGCACATCCGCAGCGAGGCGAACAGACTTAATGGCAGTACGTTCCTCAGGTTTTTCATAAAACCCAAGTGCACCCGTGCCCCTTGGCAGACTAGAGAGCAATTCTATGCCGTACATAACACGACCGACTACCGTGATATTGCGATCCAGATTACGTGGCGCGTGACCGGTGACTGCATAGAGTGAGCTGCCATTGCCGCTATCAGTCTCATTTCCGCGCGCCACACCAATAGCGCCGTAGCAATGCGTGAGCCAAGTAGTTTGTGTTTTGGGATCACGGGCTGCTGCAAAACTGTTCACGTGCCCTACTTGTGGCGCATAGCCGTCTACATCGGGCAAGCGTGTGAACGGTGCGTCCTTCTTGTACTTAACTGTGAATTCGCCTTCCACTTTTTTTGCTGCATTTTTGAATTCACGCTTTTCTCCCGGATCGCCCCACTGCGCTACGTAGTTATCATGTGAACGTAACATGGCTAAGCCATCAAAATAGCCTTCTTTCACCAGTGCTTTAATATTCGCAACATTCTTTGGTGCGAACTCAGGTGCTAGTTCGATCACAACGCGGCCTTTTTCCAACTCCAAATACAGCGTATTGTTTGGATTCAATGGACGCCAGTCACTGGCTTGTGAGGATTTCAAGATATCCTGCATGGTGAGCTTTGCAGCTGGTTTTAATTTTGTTTGCGCTACCACGCTAGTGCTTAACGAATATAGGGAACTCAATGCGGCGACGCAAACAAGTAGCTTGATCTTTTTACTCATAATCAATGTCTCTTTCTTTTTGTTTGTTTAAGGAATGGGCTAAAGCACTCAATAGCCTGTTTTTTTTACGAGGTCTTTGCGAAACAATACTCTATGGAATGTGTCGCGCGCAACATGATCGTCATGTGGAGTAAATGACAGATACCTATCGCACGCTCAAAGCTGGGTGTTTGTTATCTGCACTGCACTCAATATGGTATTCGTAACCGCGCTTACGATTTAGGCACAAGCACCTTCTCTTTTTGCGCTTTACTGACGAGAAAATCTAAGACTGGCAGCAGTGCTTCATTTTGCTGTTGCTCAGTGACTCGTCCCATGCCACGTGCGGCCATACTTGGCGATGTTTGCAAACGTCCATCGACAATTAAACTAGGCCATGAATCAATGTCATAGTCCGCCATCACACGTGGCGAACGTTCTTGTTTAGTGATGACGGTAAAGGATTTATAGGCATTATAGAAGGCAGCTTTATCGATCGTCGTAGTGTCGATAAAGGCCTTGATCTGCTCGTCGGTCATCAGGCGATTACGCTTGATGTGATAAGCCTCAAATATTTTGGTATGCAATTCTTCAGCTTTTCCCAAGGCATCTAGAGCAAAAAATAGTTTTTGCTGAGTTTCGACGCCTGGATTTAAAACATGTATGCGTTTAAATTCAATTTTATCGCCCTGCTTCTTGAGCCAATCCGTCAAGATTGGTTCCAAGGCATAACAGTGAGGGCAATAATAAGCAAAAAATTCTATGATCTGGATTTTAGAGCCCGCCGCAACTGGCTGTGGTTGGCGCAGTAATTTGTATTCAACGCCCATCTCAGGTGCGTTCACACCAGCAAAGATTGAATTCGATAACCCAGCTAATCCAGTTAAGACTAGCATTTTGGTAAACCGTCTTTTGCTAATTTGCATGTTTTTATCCATCAAAATAATCTTAAAAGAATAATTCAAAAGAAAACAGTATAAACGCAAAACCAGGGCCTTCACTCGATCTGAAAACAATCTAAGATCAGCAAAAATCGGCACATCAATCAGCTATGACGTTTAACCCCAAACCAAGCACCGTAGGCCGGCAAGATCAGCTGACTACCCTCTTTCTGCCCTGCCAAGCCATGGCCAGAAAGTGCAATCGCGTCCTGCACTTGTGGCCATTCCACCGTGATAGCCTCGGCGCTTAAGTTAAAGGCGACATATATACTCGGCGCATCGGGCAAATCACGGCTTAGTCCTAGTATAGGTTCTGGCAAATCATAAAAACGAATTGCACCACGCAATAATTGAGGAATGCTTTTGCGCCAAGATAAAATGCGACGCGCAAAATGCAAAACCGAATCCGGATTTTTTTCCTGTTCGTTGACGGCTAAAGAAAAATGATCTGCCGACACCGGCAACCAAGGCTTCGCACTGGAAAATCCTGCGTAAGCAGCCTCGCTATCCCAAGGTAGTGGCGTGCGGCATCCATCACGGCCTTTCGATTCGGGCCAAAAAGTAATGGCAACCGGATCTTGCAAGTCCTCGTAGGCTAGCTCGGCTTCAGTCAAAGCCAGCTCATCACCTTGATAAAGGCAAGGCGTACCCTTGAGCGTCATTTGTAAGGCTAGGATCATCTTGGCAAATTCAGCGCTTGCGTGTTGCCCGCCCCAGCGTGTCATCACTCGTGCCACGTCGTGATTCCCAACCGACCAGGATGCGCCACCATCTTTCACCCTATCCTCAAAAGCCTCAACTTGACGACGTATGTGCGCAGCCGAATATTCAGCGGTCAGCAGATTAAAGCTATAGGCCATGTGCAAGCGTCGCCCACCTTCGGTGTATTGCGCCATCACTTCCAAGGCATCATCGGCACCCACTTCACCAATCGAGATTACCTGATATTCATCGAGTAAGATTCGTACCTGTTCCAAAAAAGCTAAATTCTCCGGGCGCGAATTATCATAAACATGTGCCTGCATACCGTAGGGATTTGAGGCTGCGACATTCACCGTATTCTGTTTTTCGGCGACAGGATTATTGCGTAATTCTTGATCATGAAAATGGTAGATACAAGCATCCATGCGAAAACCATCCACGCCACGTTCCAGCCAAAATCGCATATTCGAGAGGTGGGCGCTTTGCACTTCCGGATGATGAAAATTCATATCCGGCTGACTAGTTAGAAAATTATGCAGATAATATTGGCAGCGACGCGTATCCCATTGCCAAGCTGATCCACCAAAAATTGACAGCCAGTTATTCGGTGGCGTCCCATCTGGATTGGGGTTTGACCAGACATACCAATCAGCCTTGGGATTGCTGCGACTACGACGACTTTCAATAAACCAAGGATGATTTTCAGCGGTATGTGACAAGACCTGGTCTATCATGATCTTCAAACCTAATTCATGTGCACGTGCAACTAGGGCATCAAAATCAGACAAACTACCAAACAAAGGATCGACATCACAGTAATCGGCGACATCGTAGCCAAAATCTTTCATCGGTGAAGTAAAGAAGGGCGAAATCCAAACGATATCGACGCCAAGACTAGCGATGTAATCAAGTTTTTCAGTGATACCTGGTAGGTCACCGATACCGTCGCCGTTGCTGTCTTTAAAACTACGCGGATAAATTTGATAAATAACGGCTTCACGCCACCAATCAGGATTTTGCATAACTGTTTTTTTCATCACTTGTTTTTATCACTTATTTTCAACACTTATTTCTATCACTCTGTTGTTGCTAATTTTCATCACTGATCGTTGTCACCAACGCGATCTATGTCAGAAAATGATAGACCAGCCTCAGTCAAGTTCGTTCACTGGAAACGAAATAATAGAAAAAGAATGGGGACGGAATGCAGGAGTAGTTTCAACATAAGTTGAAAATGAGTTGAAAATGAGTTGAAAAGAGCGGAACGTAAATATGGGAGAAAATGAGGACAAAAAAAGCCCCTCACTTACTCTCATAAGGAGGGAGCCGAAACTCATCACCGAGCTGATTACCCCTCCGATGTGAGCAAGAAATCCAATACGAAACATTCCAACAATTACTCCTACTCATCGCCTTTCGTGGGCTACCTATTTCCCTCTTTTAGCGAGAGAAAACACAGCATTAGTTTGAATTAATCCAAACCCGTGTTTTCGCTTTTACATTATCACTCAACGCCACAGAAATCAATTCCCAAATTAATTAATTCACAAATTGTTTCACTTTAAGCCCGCGAAGTCGTTGAATTCAACGCGCTACCGTCAAAATCTGTCTGGCAGGTAGCAGCTTTTCCACCCCAACCAGCTGCAAAGACAAGCCGACATCCGATTCATTCTCTATGATGATCGCATTGGCCTTCACAGCCACTTTCAACAAAGCACCACGGAAGGTGATGCGGAAAGAATAGCCCTGCCACTGCTTAGGCAAACTTGGATTCAAATGCAATACACCTTGCTGCACACGCACACCGCCAAAGCCTTCGACCACTGACATCCACGTACCCGCCATCGAGGTGATATGCAAGCCATCATCCGTATCGTGGTTGTAATCATCCAAATCCAAACGCGCTGTACGCAAATAGAATTTGTACGCCAAATCCTCATAGCCCAAGGACGACGCCAAAATTGAATGGATGCACGGCGACAATGAAGATTCATGCACGGTCAAAGGCTCATAGAAGTCAAAATTCTTCTTGAGTGTCTCTTTATCGTAGTTCGCTTCAAAGGTGTAAATTCCCTGCAAAACGTCGGCTTGCTTGATGTAGCAAGAACGTAAGATGCGATCCCATGACCAGTTTTTATGAATCGGATATTCACCTTTAGGAATCGCTGACATCGGCAGCAATTCTTTATCCATAAAACCATCTTGCTGAATAAATACACCGGTTGGCGCATCTACAGGCAAGACGATTTTTGCTGCGACATCTGCCCAAATCGTTTCTTCGTCTTCGTGCCCGCCCAATTGTGTTTTGGCGACGATCTCGGCGTAACGTACAGGATCGCTAGCTTTCACTTGCGCTAAAGATTCACGCGTGTAATTCAAAGTCCATTGCGCCAACAGGTTGGTGTACCAATTGTTATTGACGTTATTTTCGTATTCATTCGGACCGGTCACACCCAACATGATGTAGCCATTGCGACGATCTGACCATTGCACACGTTGACGCCAGAAACGTGAAATCGCAATCAAGACTTCCAAGCCATATTCCGCCAAATAGCCAACATCACCCGTGTGATTAATGTAGTTGTAAATCGCAAAACTCATCGCGCCATTGCGGTGAATTTCTTCGAAGGTAATTTCCCATTCGTTATGGCACTCTTCACCATTAATCGTAACCATAGGATACAAAGCCGCGCCGTGCTTAAAGCCAAGCTTAGCTGCATTCTCAATAGCGCGACCAAGATGTTTGTAGCGGTACACGAGCAATTGACGCGCCACTTTAGGATCGGCAGTTTTCAGATAAAACGGCAAGCAATATGCTTCGGTATCCCAATAAGTCACGCCACCATATTTTTCCCCAGTAAAACCTTTCGGGCCAATATTCAAGCGCTCATCTTCACCTGTATAGGTTTGATTCATTTGCAGAATATTGAAACGGATCGCTTGCTGTGCAGCGACATCGCCATCGATGGTGATATCGCACTCCGCCCATTTTTTTGCCCATGCTGCACGCTGCTCGCTTAGCATTTTTTCAAAGCCTGTAGCCTGCGCCGCGACAGCACTTGCTTGCGCTGTCGCCTGTATCGTCGCCTTCTCAGCGTAAAGTGAAGAAACCACCGCAACGTATTTGATCAAGCTAACAGATTGTCCCTGCGCGATATCTACATGCACGACATTCGCGACAAATTTTTCTTTCGATATGGCTTCTGCTTGCAAAGCCTGTGATGCACCATCGACTTCCAATGACAATGCAAACGCCGTCGCCACATGGAACGCCGTTTTCTTAGTCTCGCCAGTGATCGCTGCAACACCCACTTCCGTGCTACGTGAAATCTCAGCCCAAAATTGTTCGTCGTAATTGGAGTCTTGATTCACCACATTCAAAT
>CAUPNA010000059.1:0-23751 GCA_963512475.1 uncultured Undibacterium sp. | reverse complement strand
CGCTGAGTTCAACATAAGGCGCGCCATCGGATGGAATCGCTGCTTCAGTGGCTTCTGACACAGGAGATACACTCGGTACCGTGCGCAGACGCGCTTCGCAACCAGCGACGCTTTCTATACCTTGGGCGATGAGCTGAGCCAATTGGCGTGTGCTGCCATGACGGGAATAGTACAAAACAAGGAGGGGAATAGGGTGTGCATTCATTTGACGAATTATAAAGAATTTCGACCTTCTCTGGGAGTTTATGCCCTGAGTTTAGGCATAAGTTAGCGGATAAGTTAGCGCTTAAGTTTTAACCTGAGTTGGAGTCTGAGTTCGAGTCCGATTTATGAAAACTGTAAATATCTCAAGGCTTCGTAGGTAAGTCTGGGTAAAATGAGCGTTTTAGTAAGATCGTCAATTTCGGGCAAGTCTGGAAAGCAGAAAGAGTTCCAAGCAAGAAGTGTTTGCAATATAAGTTACATTGGGAATGGGAAGTAAAGTATGGGTGGTTTTATTCGAGGTTTGAGCTGGGGGCAATTGAAGAATTTATTTCAATTTGCCAGTCGCCGTTTGCAAGAAGTACGTTTGCCCCAGGTCGCGGGGAGTTTGACATTTACTACTGTATTGGCATTGGTGCCGATTTTGACTATCGGTTTGGCGATTTTGACCGCATTTCCTTTATTTACCGATTTTAAGGCATCTTTAGAAGCTTACTTCACTCAGAGCTTGATGCCCAAGCAGATTTCCACCACGGTGATGGGATATCTGACGCAGTTCGCCACAAAGGCGACACGCTTGTCTGCGGTCGGCGGTGTGGTCCTGATGGTCACTGCCGTCGCGACCATGGCGATGATAGACAAAACCTTTAATCAAATCTGGCAAGTAAAACGGTCGCGTCCTTTGGTGCAGCGCATGGTTGTGTATTGGGCCATCGTGACTTTGGGGCCGCTGTTGATCGGTATCTCCATGAGTGTGACGTCGAATTTGTTCGTTGCAACCAATGGATTGATGAAAACAGTACCTGTGTTAGGGACGATTTTTTACACCAGCATCTCGATTGCTTTCACCACAGGTGCCTACACGCTTTTGTATTTGACCGTGCCAAACCGTCCTGTTGATTGGCGTGACGCCGCCTGGGGCGGGGTATTTGCTGCAGTCGCATTCGAAATTGCCAAACGCTTATTCGCTGTGTTTATTAAACAGTTTCCGACTTATACCGTGATTTATGGTGCTTTGGCGGCGATACCGATTTTCCTGATCTGGATTTATCTCTCTTGGCTAATCACCTTGATAGGCGCTGTCATAGCGGCTTCTTTACCCGTGGTGAAATACGAGCGTTGGTGGCATGTACCAAAAAAGGGGAGTGCATTTGAAGATGCGATCGCTTTATTACGTATTTTGGTATTGGCACGCAATTCAGATGCCAACGCGTCCGTGAATGTCTTGGATATGCGGACGCAAACCCGATTCGGGGTGGACGAGATTGAAGGTTTGTTAGAAAAAATGCTGGAAGTCGGCTGGGTTGCCAGACTCACTATGGATACGCCAAGTCGCAAGTCAATAAAGTGGTGGCGTAAGCATGATGCTGGCGCAGAGCGTTGGATATTGATAATGAATCCAGCCGCTTTATGTTTGGCAGACGTGTATCGGCTTTTTGTCTTCGATACGACTGCAGATTCTGCTTTGGCAAAGCAAGTGCATCGCGTTATTGGTGACGGCATGTCGGAAAGCCTGTTCGAGCATTTCCTAATGCATTAGCGGTGTTCTTAATTTTATTTGGTTAAATTCGGTTAGAGGTCATTTAATTCGGCAGATCCTACATGGTGAAATTGCGATTTCACATCGTGAAATTCTCTAATGTGCTGCACCATAAAATAATTTCATTTTGAGGAAAGTTGTTTCGTATCATGAAATGTAAATCATAAGTATATGATTTGTAGGTAAAAAATATTTCTCCTATGTCTTATATAAGACATTGTTGCGCTGCAAGGTTTGTCCTACTATAGATCTCAAGGACAAACACTTTTTAAGCATTTATTTAAAAACCGCAGCAATCACAACAGGAGAACTACCATGACGCAGAAACTCACCCGCGAACAGCAAATTTCAGAAATCCAAAAAGACTGGGATACCAATCCACGTTGGACAGGTATCAAGCGTAACTACACCGCAGAAGACGTGGTTCGTTTGCGTGGCTCTTTGCAAGTTGAACATACGATCGCGAAAACGGGCGCTTTGAAATTGTGGGATTTGGTCAATAACGAGCCATTCGTTAATGCACTCGGTGCTTTGACTGGTAATCAGGCGATGCAACAAGTTAAAGCGGGCTTGAAAGCGATTTACCTCTCAGGCTGGCAAGTAGCGGGTGATGCAAACGTCGCGGGTGAAATGTATCCAGATCAATCATTATATCCAGCTAATTCAGTACCTTTGGTCGTCAAGCGTATCAATAATACCTTGACCCGTGCAGATCAGATTCAATGGTCTGAAGGCTCAGGCGATGTTGATTTTTTCGCGCCGATTATCGCTGATGCCGAAGCCGGTTTTGGTGGTGTCTTGAACGCCTTCGAATTGATGAAAGCCATGATCGAAGCGGGCGCGTCTGGCGTTCACTTTGAAGATCAATTAGCTTCCGTTAAAAAGTGCGGTCACATGGGCGGTAAAGTATTAGTCCCAACCCGCGAAGCAGTAGAGAAATTGAACGCAGCACGTTTAGCAGCCGATGTCATGGGTACACACACAGTATTGCTGGCTCGTACTGATGCTGAAGCGGCTGATTTGATTACTTCAGATATCGATGACAACGACAAGCCATTCTTGACGGGCGAACGTACGGTTGAAGGCTTCTACAAAACGCATCCAGGTTTGCAACAGTCCATCTCTCGCGGTTTAGCTTACGCAGAATACGCCGACATGATCTGGTGTGAAACAGGTAAACCAGACTTGGCGTTTGCTAAAGCATTCGCCGATGCGATTCATGCCAAGTTCCCAGGCAAATTGCTGGCTTACAACTGCTCACCAAGTTTCAACTGGAAAAAGAATCTGGACGATGCGACGATCGCAAAATTCCAAAAAGAATTGGGCGCAATGGGTTACAAATTCCAATTCATTACTTTGGCAGGCTTCCATGCGTTGAACTACGGCATGTTCAACCTCGCACATGGCTACGCACGTCGTCAGATGTCAGCTTTCGTCGAATTGCAAGAAGCAGAATTCGCAGCAGCAGAGAAGGGCTTTACTGCAGTCAAACATCAACGTGAAGTTGGTACTGGTTACTTTGATGCGGTGACTCAAGTGATTCAACAAGGTCAGTCTTCAACGACGGCTTTGCTTGGTTCTACTGAAGATGAACAGTTCTTTGATGCTAAAAAAGTGGCTTAAGTTTAGTTAGTACTTGTTTTGAAATGGAGCGGTAGCATCGAAAGATGCTGCCGTTTTTTTGTTTGGTGGGTATGTGGCGCGGAAAAGGGCGGGATAGGTTAGTATTTCAAAAGCCGATTAATAAATAGTCCATCTAGTAAAGATTGTGTTTTATGCCTTTGCCCAAAAAAACTCGAACAAAAATTTGCGGAATCACGCGACTTGAAGATTTGCGCGCTGTGGTAGAAGCTGGCGCTGATGCCCTCGGCTTTGTATTTTATCCACCCAGCCCGCGTTACCTTGCGCCGGAAGCAGCGGCGCCTTTAATTGCCGCCATGCCACCATTCGTGGTCTCAGTGGGCTTGTTTGTGAATGCTAGTCTTGAAGAGCTACAATCCGTCATCAAATTAGCCCCTATACAGTTATTGCAATTCCATGGCGATGAATCTGTGCAAGAGTGTCATCGCCTCGCCAATGCAGTGAACCGGCCTTTTATCCGGGCTTTTCGGGTAAAACCTGACACAAGCGCGGCAGATTTGTTAGAATGCGAAGCTGAATATCGAGCAGCTAGTCCATTATTTCAGGGCTTGTTGCTTGACACTTTCGTAGATAGTTTTGGTGGTAGTGGAAAGGTTTTTGATTGGTCTCTCATTCCAAAAGAACTCGCGCCTCGGGTCGTTTTAAGTGGTGGCTTGAGCGTACAAAACGCGACTGACGCGGTTGTGGGTGTACGGCCGTTTGCAGTGGACATCAGTAGTGGTGTCGAGTTGTCAAAAGGCGTGAAGGATGCAGCTAAGGTACGGGCATTTGTGCAAGCAGTGCGTTTGGCCGATAGCATGCAAGACAATCAAAACTAGTTTTCCAAGGAATTCTCATGAAAGAATTATCTTCTCTTGATGCTCACTTCGAGCGTCAACCAGTGAGCGCACAAGCGCCAGCAGCGATTTATCATTCGGCAACCTATAATTTCCCCGATGCCAAAGGCCACTTTGGTATGTATGGCGGGACTTTTGTCTCCGAAACGTTGACCCATGCTTTGAATGAGTTGAAGGACGCTTACGCTAAATACCAGCATGACCCGGAATTTTTAGAAGAGTTTCGTTATGAGCTCAAACATTTCGTTGGTCGCCCATCGCCTATCTATCACGCAAAACGTTGGTCTGAGATCATGGGCGGTGCACAGATTTACTTCAAACGTGAAGATTTGAATCACACTGGCGCGCACAAAATCAATAACGTCATCGGTCAAGCCTTGTTGGCAAAACGTATGGGCAAGCCTCGCGTCATTGCGGAAACCGGTGCGGGTCAACATGGCGTAGCAACAGCGACGATTTGTGCCCGTTTTGGTCTGGAATGCGTGGTGTACATGGGCTCAGAAGACGTGAAACGTCAGGCGCAAAATGTGTATCGCATGAAATTGCTCGGCGCGACTGTGGTGCCAGTTGAGTCAGGTTCTAAAACTTTGAAAGATGCCTTGAACGAAGCGATGCGTGATTGGGTCGCGAATGTGGATAATACTTTCTACATCATTGGTACTGTCGCAGGCCCACATCCTTATCCTATGCTGGTGCGCGATTTTCAATCGGTGATTGGGGAAGAGTGCTTGTGGCAGATGCCAGAAGTGGCGGGGCGTCAACCTGACGTTGTCACAGCTTGTGTCGGTGGCGGTTCAAATGCGATGGGTATTTTCTATCCTTACATCGACTTGAAAGATGTCCAGTTGATCGGTGTTGAAGCAGCGGGTGAGGGCTTGGAAACGGGGAAACACTCTGCGTCTCTAACGGCGGGATCGCCAGGTGTTTTGCATGGTAACCGTACTTATCTGATACAGGATGAAAATGGTCAGATCATAGAAACGCATTCAGTTTCAGCTGGTCTTGATTACCCAGGCGTAGGTCCTGAACACGCATGGTTAAAAGATTCTGGTCGAGCGCAATACGCGACGATTACGGATGAAGAAGCGCTGAAAGCTTTCCATGATTGTTGTCGTATCGAAGGGATTATTCCAGCTTTGGAATCGAGCCATGCTTTAGCCTATGCGGCAAAATTAGCTGCGACAATGCCTAAGGATAAGATCGTGTTGGCGAATTTGTCTGGGCGTGGCGATAAGGATATGCATACTGTCGCGGAACGAGCCGGGCTGAAGTTCTTTTGAACCTTATTAGACTAACAGCAGAGACGTTGAGAGCACGGTTTTTTTATTAAATAGGCGATCAGCGTCGCTTTGTCGTTCCAATATCCTTAGAAATAATTGAGCGTAAAAATTATGTCCCGAATTCAAGCATGTATGGCTGCTTTAGCAGCAAATAACAAAAAAGGTCTGATCCCATTTATCACTGCGGGTGATCCTGATCCTGAATTAACTTTACCTTTGATGCACGCCTTAGTCGAAGGTGGTGCTGATATCATCGAACTGGGTGTACCGTTTTCTGACCCTATGGCAGATGGACCAGTGATACAACGTGCTTCTGAGCGTGCTTTGCTGAGAGGCGTTGGTCTGCGTGATGTATTAGAGATGGTCAAACAGTTCCGCAGCACGAACCAAACTACACCTGTTGTCTTGATGGGCTATGCCAATCCCATTGAACGCATGGGGCAGGAGCAATTTATACATGCAGCGTCAGAAGCTGGTGTTGATGGTGTCTTAGTCGTCGACTATCCGCCTGAAGAATGTGAGTATTTCGCAGAAAATATGCACAAAAACGGCATGGATACGATTTTCTTATTGGCACCGACTTCGACTGATGAACGTATTGCGCAAGTCGGTAAAATCGCGACTGGTTATGTGTATTACGTTTCTCTTAAGGGCGTCACTGGTTCGGGTGCGATCGACTTGGATGCAGTGGCAGCGATGATTCCACGCATCAAGAAACACGTGAATGTGCCTGTCGGTGTGGGCTTCGGTATTCGTGATGGCGCGACTGCGAAGGCAATTGCGTCAGTATCCGATGCGGTAGTGATTGGTTCTCGTATTATTCAAGAGCTGGAAAATACGCCAAGAGAGCAAGCTGTGGCGGCAGTACAGAGTTTTATCACCGGCATTCGTAGTTCTCTTGATAATTAAATTGACATACAGTCATTGAAATCTACGGTTTTGATGATTGTCAATTAGTTATCTGAGTCGCAATTGGCGCGGAAATAGAATAGAATACGCGCCAATTGCTGCATTCCCAGAAGAGTGCGCCCCGTTTGATGAATGCAAATTGATCAAATAGATATGAGGAGAGAGCTATGAGTTGGTTAGAAAAATTACTTCCCCCACGTATTCAACGTTCCGAAACGGCTAACCGCCGTTCCATGCCTGAAGGCTTATGGGTCAAATGCCCATCTTGCGAAGCCGTTTTATACCGTTCCGATTTAGAAGCAAATGTACATGTGTGCTCCAAGTGTAATCATCACTTGCGTATCAGCGCGCGTGAACGTCTTGATGCCTTGCTCGATACGGGCGGTCGCTATGAAATTGGTCAAGAAGTTTTGCCAATCGACACCCTAAAATTCAAAGACAGTAAAAAATACCCAGAGCGCTTAAAAGACGCCATGGATAGCACGAACGAAACCGATGCGTTGGTCGTGATGGGCGGCTCTATCATGTCCGTGCCCGCTATCGTTGCTTGTTTCGAGTTTGGGTTTATGGGCGGTTCTATGGGCTCTGTCGTCGGTGAACGTTTTGTGCGCGGCGTACAGGCAGCTTTAGAGCAAAAAGTACCGTTTATTTGCTTTACAGCCACTGGTGGTGCACGTATGCAAGAAGGTTTATTGTCCTTGATGCAGATGGCAAAAACGACAGCGATGTTGACCAAGCTGACAGAAAAAAAATTACCGTTTATTTCGGTGTTAACTGATCCAACCATGGGCGGTGTTTCCGCTTCCTTTGCCTTTATGGGGGATATCGTAATCGCCGAACCTAAGGCCTTGATTGGTTTTGCTGGCCCGCGTGTGATTGAAAATACCGTGCGTGAAAAATTGCCAGAAGGCTTCCAGCGAGCGGAGTTTTTGGTTCAAAAGGGCGCTGTCGACATGATTGTTGATCGTCGTAAAATGCGTGAGGAGTTGGCGCGTTTAATGGCTTTATTGCAGAATCAACCAGTCGAAGCGGTTTCTTAATTTTTGGACGCGATTATGGAGCCTGAAGATATTTGCTGAAAAGGCAAAATCTTCAGGCTCTTTTCATTTTAGATTGATCGTTTGCGCGGTTTTAGCAGCGCCCTCACTAATAACGTCACTAATAACATCACTAAGTTAATTAATTATGTCATCCAATATTGTGAATCCCGCCTCGTCGAATCAGCCAAACAGTCTGGCTGATTGGCTTAAATTGCTGGAGCAGCGCCACGCCAAAGAAATCGATATGGGTTTAGATCGCGTGATGCAGGTTAAGCAGAAGCTTGGCATTCATTACGATTGTCCGGTCATTCTTGTGGCTGGGACCAATGGCAAGGGTTCTACTTGCGCCATGCTTGAATCGATTTTGCTGCAAGCCGGCTATAAAGTGGGGCTGTACAGCAAGCCCCATTTTCTCGACTTTAATGAGCGTGCTCGTGTTAACGGCATACCAGTTGCTGATGACTTATTTGTCAGCACCTTTCAAGAAGTCGAATCCGCGCGCGGCGATGTTTCCCTTACGTATTTTGAATTTACGACTTTGGCGATCTGCCAATTATTAGCGCGTCAAAATCTCGATGTCGTGATTTTGGAAGTGGGCTTGGGCGGTCGTCTTGACGCCGTGAATGTGATTGACGCCGATGTCTCGATAGTGACTAGTGTGGATATTGATCATGTTGATTATCTAGGCGATACGCGTGAGAAGATAGGATTTGAAAAAGCCGGTATTTTCCGCTGCGGTAAAGTCGCCATTTGCAGTGATCCGCAAGCACCGCAAAGTTTGATCGATCACGCTCAGGCAATTGGTGCTGATTTACGTTTGTTTGGACGTGACTTTAATTACAACGGCGATAAACAGCAGTGGAATTTTGGCGGTCGCGATCAGCGTCGCAATTCTTTGGCGTATCCGAGTTTGCGTGGTGCAAATCAATTATTGAATGCGTCAGCCGTTTTGGCGGCTTTGGAAGTTTTGCGTCATCAGTTACCTGTCGGTGCGCAAGAGGTGCGTACGGGCTTGGTGATGGTTGATTTGCCTGGACGTTTTCAGGTTTTACCAGGACGTCCGACAGTGGTATTGGATGTTGCACATAATCCGCATGCCGCAGCCACATTGTCGCAAAGTATGGATAGCATGGGTTTCCATGCCTATACCTATGCCGTGTTTGGTTCAATGCTGGATAAAGACATCGCTGGAGTGATCGCGCATATGAAAGAGAAAGTCGATCACTGGTGTGTTTGTGATTTACCATTGCCACGCGCTGCTTCAGCAGATCAATTGGCGCAGTCTCTTGAAGTGGCAGGTGTGTTGGAAGACAAAGAGCACAGTTTGCAAAAATTCATCTCGCCGGAAGATGCTTATGCGTTTGCGCTGAGCAAAGCGGGGGAAAATGATAGAATAGTGGTCTTCGGTTCTTTTTTAACGGTTGCAGGTGTAATGCGAGCCAGAAGAAATGCCAGTTCTTGATTGTCAACATCAAAAAAAGTGCCGCAATATGCGTGTTTTTTGAGATGTTTCTACTAATATCAGCTTGAGATAAAACAGAAATTTGCTATGAGCCTGGACTCGCTATTTAAGCAAAACAACAAGAAGAAAAACGATACAGAAATCGCTGACGATCAAGTTAGCGGTGAATTTCGTTCCCGCTCTGAAGAAGATAGTTTGGCCGCTTCCGAGTCCTCAGGTCGTGGCAAAGCGGCGAAGGCCAATAAACGCCCCACTAACAGCCGTAAAAGTGGTACAGATGGAGCGGACTTGCCGGAGAAAAAACGGGCGCGTCGACGTTTAATTGGTGCTGTGGCTTTGGTTTTGGCGGCAATTATCGTCTTGCCTATGGTGTTCGATTCAGAGCCTAAACCGGGTAGTCAAAAAATCTCCATAGAAATTCCATCGAAAGACACGCCTTTAGCGACAACCAATCCAGTACGAGTTGGCGGTAATGCTACCGTCCCTACGAATGATGAAGGCTTGGTTCAAGGTATAGATAAATCGGAAGAGATCGTCGCAGCGCCTGTCTCACCACCGAAAACTTCCGCAGTTGCTAAACTCGATGATGCGCGCAATGTGGTGAAGGTCGAGAGCGCGACTTCACAGAAATCAATAGAAAAAAATTCAGATAAGAAAATTGAAGTCGGCGCTGTGAACAAGACAGTTATGCCGAATTTGCCTCCTGTTACTAACAAAGTAACTCAGGACACGGTGAAAAAAACGGAAGCGAAAGTTGATGCTAAGGCTGAAACTAAAACAGAAGTGAAAAAAGAAAATAAGGATGATGCCGCACGTGCGCTTGCACTATTAGAGGGGCGAGCACTTCCAGTAGACGAAACAAAAGACACAGCAAAACCTACGCCTCAATCGGGTACTGCCACAGGTAGTTTTACCGTACAGGTCGCGGCCTTGAACTCTCCTGAAAAAATTCGTGAGTTACAAGCAAAGTTGAAAGCCGCAAGTATTACCTCATATACGCAAAAAATTACGACGAAAACGGGTGAAGTCAGTCGCATTCGGGTAGGCCCTTTTGCGAACAAGGCAGAGGCCGAAAAGATGCGGGCAAAATTGGTGAAGTTAGGTTTGAACGGATCACTAATGCCGAATTAAGTGACTTGTTAATTCGGCTTAAACGACATAATTTTATTATTTAGAAAATCATAGAAACCATAGAGCGGATAGATTCGTGACCTTATTTGATTACATTGTATTGTTCATTATTATTTGCTCTGTCGTGATCAGCACCATGCGTGGCTTGGTGAAAGAAATTTTGTCTTTGATCAGTTGGATCGTTGCCTTAGTCGTTGCAAATGCCTTTGGCGGCACGGTAGCAGGCTGGTTGCCGGATGTGATTCCAGGTCAATTGACTCGCATGATCGTTGCGTTCCTAGTCTTGTTCATCGGTGTGCGTTTGTTGATGGCTTTATTGATGCGTGCAGTGGACGCCATGATTAAGGCTGCAGGTTTGAATTTGGCTGATCGCGGTCTTGGTGGTTTGTTTGGTTTAGCGCGTGGTTGCGTGATTGTGATGGCGGTGGTGCTGGTTTGTGGCATGACAGCAATTCCTCAGCAAGCATTTTGGCGTGATGCTTTGCTCAGTCCGGTCGCGGTAGCGGCAGTACGAACCGTCATTCCTTTTTTGCCCGGCTCTGTTACTCAGCATGTCAGGTTGTGAGCGTTAAGTTGGGATGTTTTGCTGTGACAGCAAAACCGCGCAATAGGTTTTCGTAGTTCGCTTTATTTTTTATCGTTTTTCTTTTTGTTTTTTTAGGAGTCCACCATGTGTGGCATCGTCGGCGTAGTTTCAAAAAATCCCGTTAATCAATTGATCTATGATGCCTTGTTGCTGCTGCAGCATCGCGGTCAGGACGCGGCAGGTATCGCGACTAGTCATGGCAATAAATTCGCAATGCATAAAGCGAATGGTTTAGTGCGTGACGTGTTTCGTACCCGCAATATGCGTTCTTTGCCGGGCAATATCGGTATCGGTCAAGTGCGTTATCCAACCGCTGGTTCGACTAGTGAAGAAGAGGCGCAACCTTTTTATGTTAACGCACCGTTTGGTATTGTGCTCGCGCATAACGGTAACTTGACCAATGCAGCGGAATTGAAAATTGAATTATTCAAAAATGATTTCCGTCATTTGAATACAGACTCCGACTCGGAAGTGTTGTTGAATATTTTGGCGCATCAGATTCAAGAAGTGGTAAGTGGTTATTCGCTTGATCCTGCGTCGATGTTCCGTGCGGTGTCGATCTTGCACCGTCGTGTACGCGGTTCATACGCTGTCGTAGCACAGATTGCAGGTTATGGACTGTTAGCTTTCCGTGATCCGTTCGGCATTCGCCCTTTATGTATAGGTACGGCGCAAACTGATCAGGGTGTTGAATACATGCTGGCGAGTGAATCCGTTGCACTGGAAGGTACGGGCTTTAAGTTTGAGCGCGATGTTGCTCCCGGTGAGGCGATTTTTATCGATCTCGATGGCAATATGTATAGCGAGCAATGTGCAGAAAATCCTAGCTTAAATCCTTGCGCTTTTGAATACGTTTACCTGGCACGTCCAGATTCAACGATTGATGGCACCTCGGTGTATCAGACACGTTTGAATATGGGTAAATATCTGGCAGAAAAAATTCGCAATCAGTTTGGACAAGGCGACATTGACGTGGTTATGCCTATACCGGATTCATCCCGTCCTTCAGCGATGGAATTGGCGGATAGTTTGAATTTGGATTACCGCGAAGGTTTTATCAAAAACCGTTACATCGGTCGTACCTTTATGATGCCAGGGCAAGCGATTCGTAAAAAATCCGTGCGCCAAAAATTAAATGCAATCGTCTCCGAATTCAAAGGTAAAAACGTGTTGTTGGTCGATGACTCTATCGTTCGCGGCACGACGAGCCGTGAAATCGTGCAGATGGCACGTGAGTCTGGTGCTCGTCGAGTTATTTTTGCATCGGCTGCGCCCCCAGTGCAATTCCCGAACGTGTATGGTATCGATATGCCGACGCGCAGCGAATTGATCGCCTATGGCCGTTCACAAGAAGAGATTTGCCGTGAAATTACTGCTGACGCCTTGGTGTACCAAGATGTCAGTGATATGAAGCGTGCGATTTCGGATGCGAATCCAGTATTGAAGAGTATTGAAGCGTCTTGCTTTGATGGCGTGTATATCACTGGTGATGTCACGCCAGAGTATTTGGATCGCTTAGAGGCTGCGCGCAATGGTTCTCGTCCAGATAAAGAAGACATGGTTCGTTCTCAGCTGAACTTGAATTTGTCGCACAGCGCAGATTAAAATCGGTTTGATGCGATCGCATCAGCGCTTACTATAAAAAAACCAGCAATCATATTGATTGCTGGTTTTTTTTCGTCATGGTTTCGCTAATTCATTGGCGAGAGGGTGACATTTGTCACCTTAAAGTCATGGCAAATTGTTCTATTGAAAGTGAAGCTTTTCCTTCAGAATAGTCTCCATCCGGTGAACAACCTTTTTTGAAGTGAATTTAAACAAGTTCACGACCACAATGGAGCAATTAGCATGGCCGATATTCTGCTTGAAGTACAACGTTTAACCAAATCCTTTGGCGCGCGCAAAGTTGTCGATGATGTGTCGTTCTCGGTTCGCCAAGGCCAAACTATCGGCCTGTTGGGACCAAACGGTGCGGGTAAGTCAACCATCGTCAATATCATCTGTGGCTTATTGCAGGCAGATAGCGGGCACGTAAGATTGTCCGGGCAGGAAATGAGTGCAGGGAATAATCAAGCGAAACAGAAGCTCGGCTTGGTGCCGCAAGATCTCGCTCTATTCGAAGATTTATCTGCACGTGAGAATCTAAAAATTTTTGGTGCTCTATACGGTTTATCGGGGAATCAATTACAAGTGCGTTGTGACGCTGTCTTAGAATTAGTGAGTCTTTCAGATCGCGCTAAAGACAAACCCTCGACATTTTCAGGTGGCATGAAACGTCGTTTGAATATCGCTGCAGCGCTGCTACACGAGCCTGAGTTACTGATCTTAGATGAACCCACTGTTGGAGTAGATCCTCAAAGTCGCAATGCGATTTTTGATGCGTTGGAGGTTTTAAAATCACAAGGTCGCTCTTTGATTTACACCAGTCACTACATGGAAGAGGTAGAGCGATTGGCTGATCATATTGTGATTGTCGATCATGGCAAATTGATTGCGAATGAAAGCCCTGTAGACCTATTTAAGCGTTTACCAGCGCAAGCCGCTTTAGAACTTCAGTTGTCAAAGGCGTTGACGGAACTGCAACTGCAAAATTTGCAGCTGCAATCTGGCGTGGTCAAGCTAGAAAGTAAAGATCAGGGCCAACAGCTAACAATCGCTTTGAGCGGTGGCGAACATGCGCTAAGCATACTCAATTATTTGCAAAGCGAAGGTATTCAGGCTTTACATTTCGCAACTGCAAAAACAAATTTGGAAGACATCTTTTTGACATTAACGGGACGTAGTTTGCGTGACTAGTTAAATCGATTTACAAGCTTCAAAAGAGGCTTGTATCGACACAAATTTCAATATGAACTCCAACAAGAATAGATAAGGACAGCTCAATATGATTCCCTTAATTGCTTTAATTCGGAAAGACCTGATTTTGTTTGTGAACGATAAGCGTGCCTTATTGTTGACTTTAATGATGCCCATAGTCCTTGCCGCTTTCTTTGGCTACATTTTCGGTGGTAGTGGCAAACAAGAGGCGGCGAAAATTGAGATTGGCGTGGTACAGCAAGATGACCATTTGATTAGTAAGAATATTGTTGCAGGATTGCAGGCAGAGAGTGCTTTGAATACCCAGCTAATGTCCTTGGAGCAAGCACAAGAGTTAGTGCGCAAAGGCAAGCTGAGTGTCGCTGTGATCTTACCAGTGGGATTTGGTGAGGCTGCCGGCGCTGCCTTATTTAATGCTAAAACGAAACCAGAATTAACGCTTTTGTTCGATCCTTCGCAAAATGCCATGTTGGCGATGGTGAAAGGGATGCTGACGCAACAGGTAATGCAAAGTGTGAGTGGTGAAATGTTTTCAGGCAAGGCGGGAGGCCAATTTGTCGATCAAAGTTTGGAGGAGCTGGCACAGAAGCAAGGGGACGGTAAGGTGGCATCACAGGATAAGGAATTAACTGACTTTCTCACTAGCTATAAAAAATTTCAAACTTCACAGATAGCGGCCAGTGAGCAAACCAATGCAGCAACAAAGCCCGGCCTGAGCATGCCGTTCACGACACGCGAACAAGCGATGGTGGCAAACGAGGCACTTAATGGTCAATACAATGGCTATGCCCACTCGTTTGCCGGCATGATTGTGCAGTTCATCTTATTTATGGCGATTGATGCGGGGATATCGGTTTTGCTAGCACGTAAGCAAGGTATTTGGAAACGTCTGTTGGCAGCGCCCATAGGACTCAATACTTTGATAGTGGCACGAGCTTTATCCTGTGCGCTGATCGCCTTTGTTGTGACGGCTCTTATTTATGTCGTCGCTGTAACGGTCTTTAAAGTGCAGATATTGGGAAGTATGTTGGGACTGATTGCTATCGCACTAAGTTTTTCATTGATGACCGCCAGTTTTGGTTTGTTAATCGCAGCGTTTGGTAAGACACCGGAAGCGGCGCGCGGTATGTCGATTTTTGCTACTTTAATTATGGTGATGTTAGGCGGCGCCTGGGTACCCTCATTTATGTTTCCGCAATGGTTGCAAAGTATCACATTGTATATACCGACACGTTGGGCGGTGGATGGATTTGACGCGATGACCTGGCGTGGATTGGGCTTTGATGCGGCTTTGCCCAATGTCGGTGTACTCTTGGTCTTTACTACTGTTTTTTCAATACTGGCCTTATGGCGCTTCAACGCGAACAAAGAACAACATTAATTTTTAAGTATCCACGTATCCTTAAGTAACAGTAATCGGCTACTTGTTTCAAATTCATACAAAATTGACCAAGCTATTTTGGCAGCAAGGGTAAGAATTGAAAATATAATGGCGACAGCGCAGTTTCGACTGACTATCGCCATTTTCACATTCTCAGTAAAGCCCAAGAAAAATAATGATTACGCCAAATTTTAAATTGAGTGCTGTCGCGCTTGCCGTTAGTAGTTTGTTCGTGTTCGAAAGCGCTCACGCGCAAAGTGAAACTGTCAACACGAATAAAACGCAGGAAGAGCAAACTAAGAAAAGCAAGGAAGAGGTAAGAAGTCCTGAGGAAAAAGCAAAAACTTTGGATGCCATGCGCAAAGCTAATGCGCAAAAAAACGCTGCGGCACTAAAAGCAGCACCAGAACAAAATTCTCAGGCAGTACAAAAAGTCACCGTGAATGGCTCTAAGCAATCGGACATTGATTTGCGTCGTAATTCTATCGCAGGAAAAATTATCGTAGGCCGTGAGGAGTTAGATCGAGATGGCGACTCTAGCGTTGGTGAAATCTTGAAGCGTTTACCTGGTGTGACAACGGGCGGTCGTCCAGGTCGTGGTGGTGATGTCCGCATGCGCGGCATGGGCGGCGGTTATACACAAATCTTATTGAACGGTGAACGCCCGCCACGTGGCTTTTCGATGGAGTCACTTTCACCGGATCAAGTGGAGCGGATCGAAGTGATGCGAGGCCCTGTTGCTGAGTTTAGTACCCAAGCGATTGCTGGAACGATTAATATTGTTTTGCGTGAAGAATACCATCCTAAGGATATTGATTTGAAATTATCCTTGGGTATGGAGCAAGGTCGCGTTGCACCTAATTTATCGATCACTTACCCGGGTCAGCTTGGTCAATTGAATTACGCTTTGAGCGGGTCCATTTTAAAAAACGGGCAGAGCGATTATGGCACTTCGAAAAGAATTGAGCAGGCCGATGATGGCGCTATTCAATTGATGCAAGATCAGATTGACCAGACCAAACGTGAGTCCAGCGGGATTCATTTCACGCCGCGTTTTAGCTATAAATTTGAGAGTGGTGATAATTTGACGGTACAACCGTTTTTGATGACATCACGTAGCCACTCACGCACTAGTTCTGTGATTAACCAAACGCCTGAGCTGCAAGATCCTGTGACAGGTCTTGCGCCAATCGCATCGGCCAATTCAAATGGAAACTCTGATTCCACCTTCTTCCGTTTTAATTCAAATTACCAACATCGATTTGAAGATACAGCAAAATTGACTTTGAAAATTGGGGGCGGTGTAGGGCGCTCCAATAGCGATAGTTTGCGTACGCAATTTGCGAAGAATGGCGAACAACTGAATTTGATTACGGACGTGAATAACACGCGTGACAATTCATTTAGCACTGGCGGCAAGTACACGACACCTATCGGCGACAAGCAAAATCTGGCAGCCGGTTGGGATATTGAAAACAGTCAGCGTGAACAAAAGCGTGTTTCTCTGGACAATGGTCGGCCTCAGTTTAGCGATTCTGGCGACAACCTCGATGCTTCAACGCGCCGTGTGGCGGCTTGGGTGCAAAATGAAATCGATATCAGTGCGCAGTGGTCTGGCTATGCAGGTCTGCGTTGGGAAGGTATTAAGACGCACAGCAGTCGATCTAACTATATTGTCGATAGTTCGACCAGCGTGTTTAGCCCTATCGTGCACGCAGTGTATCGAATTCCTAATTTCGGCAAAGATCAGATCCGTATGGGCTTGACCAGTAGCTATAGAGCGCCTTCGTTGAATGATGTGATTGCTGTGCCAGCGATTTCACCTTTGAATGGACCAACGCGTCCCGATCGCACTGGCAATCCTAATCTGAAACCAGAGTTGTCGCGCGGCATCGACATCGCCTATGAACACTATTTGAAAAGCGCGGGCATTATGAGCGTCAATCTATTCATCAAAAATATTGATGACCTGATACGCCGTCGTACCGAGCAGGTAAAAGTAGGCAACGAATTACGCTGGGTGAATTCACCGATCAATATTGGTCATGCCGTGGCAAAAGGCATAGAGCTAGAAGCAAAATTTCAAACTCAAGAATTTTTCCCCGAGGGACCGGCAATTGATCTGCGAACCAATTACAGTCGTTTTTGGTCAAATGTTGACGATGTCAAAGGTCCTAACAATCGCCTCGATCAGCAACCGACTCAAACCGCGAACTTAGGTCTGGATTATCGCGTGAGCGGTTTGCCTTTGAGTATGGGAGGTAATATAAATTGGACGCCAGCCTATGTGAATCAGACCAGCGATACCCAAACTAGTAGTTATGGAATCAAGCGTCAATTGGATATATATACTTTATGGAAATTGTCTCCAACCGCAAAAATTCGTTTGTCTGCCAGTAATTTGCAAGCGAATGATTCGGTCAATGGCACCACCGTGCATGTCGGTGGCGTGCAATACTTGCAAAGCAGTCGGTCTAAAACCTATACGGTGTTTAACTTGCGTTTGGAGTTTAAGCTTTAGTCCGAGAATTTGGTGGCAGAGGCCGTTATCAATTCAGAGTCAACTAGCATTAATCACATCACCTAGGTCACGCACATTATGTGTAATAATTTGGATTAGTCCAGATTGTGCTGCTTGCTGTGGATGGCGCATGATGCGATTGTAAAAATCGTCGGTTTGTGGCAACAGTTCCAGCTGAACATGAGGTGCTTGAGAAACGCCGATACAGGCATTTCTCCCTGCTCTTTTTACCATGTATAAGCCTTGATCCGCGAAATTAATCACTTGCGACCAAGTGATTAAATGCGGCTGTTTTGGTATGAAAGGGAAACAGGCATAACCGACCGAGCAGGTACGCGAAATTTCCAAGTCATCAAGTAATTTAAACGGACAAGCGGACACTACCTCGCGTATCCGTTCTGCTACGATGCCTGCATCTTTTCGATTGCAACTTCGCGCGACAACTAAAAACTCTTCACCACCCCAACGTATCAAGTAATCGGATTCGCGAAATACACTTTGCAAACGATCACGCATTTGAATTAAGACCATATCACCGCAAGCATGACCGTACGTGTCGTTGACGGATTTGAAATGGTCCAAATCGACCATAAAAAAGACCAGATCTTCATCATTGTTCGGATCGACGGAATCAAGTAAAGAATCAAGTTGATTTTCGTAAGCACGCAGCGCTCTCGCTACATCAGCTTCGATATGCTGGAGTAGGAAGCGGCGGTTCCTGAGACCTGTTAACGGATCTGTGATACTCACTTCTTCTAATTGGATTTGTGTTTCGCGTAGCTCATTGAGCGTCGCCTGAAGTTGTTTATAAGCTGCTGCATTATCGAGTGCGATTGCACCGTAGGCAGCTAAGGTTCGAAGAATAGATCTTTCGCGTTCGCCATAGACATGGGGGCGAATCGATTGAATTGACATTACACCCAGTAGCCGTTCTCCGACTATGAGCGGTGTATATAACAAGCTCAGTGTTTCCATTGTGCCTGGAACGATGAAGCGTCCAGTTGCACCTGGCTCTCGCTCCAGTACGATTTCTTGGCGCTCACGCGCGCAGCGAGCAAATGAAGAAATCGGGTGATCGATCGCGGTAGCAAAATTTGAAATCGGCTTATCATTTTCAATGCCAAATACAAACTCTAATGTTAAACCGTCTGTAGCAAGCAAAGAAATACCAAAACTGGTGGCATCTAAGAGTTCATTAACGTGACGGTGCAAAGCGGCGAACACCGCATCGACGTTTAGATTGGCAGTAATTTCGCGCCCGATTAAACCTAGCGTTTCTAAAGTACTGCTCGACTCTTGCAAGCTGGCAGCCCGTGCTGCTTCGGTTGCTGCGATTTGTCTGTGGTAGTCGGCGTCGGCGCGGTGTCGTTCGTTATCTAGCTTAACTTGCATTGCTGTAGCCCGATCTCGTGCTTCGTGCAGGCGTCGATCTTCTTTCGCTTTGGCGGCTAGTTTTGCGTAGTGATAAGCGGATTCAAAATCTTGCATTTGAGCGTAATTATCCGCAATGTCGTCAAGCAGCTTTGCTGGAATATTGCCCGCCTTTAGGTTTTCGCAAAGTGCTAGTGCCTCCAGTAAATAGGCAAGGCTAAGCTGCATAGAGTTGGCGGGAGCTGACATTAGCTCTGGATGTTTTTTTGCTAACTCTGCATAGACGCGCAGACATTTAATTTGTTCGTCTAGGTTTTTCTGATCGCGCGCAATACTTAATGCTTGTTGAATTTTGTCATGTGCGAGTTTGGCCTGACCCAAGCGGCAGTGGGCAATCGCTTGTCCGCGCCAACAATCCGAGATAAACACCGGTTCGTTATGTACCTGTATTCTCTGTGCTGCCAATTCGAAAAAACGTAATGCTTCATCGGGTGTTTCTAAATCAATCGATAAGTCGCCGAGATAGGCAAGCGTGTGCGCGAAAGTGCGCGAGCCTGAAATTTTTTCTTGTATGCTTAAGGATTCCACCAATTTTTCTTTAGCGTCTGCGTAGCGTTCCAATAAGCGTAGCGCATTTCCAGTTTGTAGTAATGCGATTGCCAGTGAACTCGGCCATTGTTGTTGACGTGCTAGAGCCAAAGCAGCTTCATCCCATTCTAAAGCTGAGTCCAAATCTCCTAATGTGGCAAAAGAGTCGCCAGCATTGGTGGCGGTCAATATGGCATGGCGAATTTGCCCTGATTCTTGCGCAGCTCTGTGCGCTTGTATGTGTAATCGGCATGACTCACCCAGCTCTCCAATTTTATTCGCGACGATTGCGCGAGCACTGTCGAGCCAAGCGAGCACAGCAACCGGATAGTCAAACGACTTAGAAAAATGTTTGTCAAGTAATGGTGCGGTTTGATTGGGATCGCTGATCGCATTGTTATGTAATTTACGCGCTAAAGCGATTTGGTAACGCGTGGTATCTCTTGCTATATGGAACTGCTCTATCGAGGCTTTTAGAAAATGATCGCGCTTTTCGATTTCGCCAAAATCGCGGTAAATCGAACTCAAAAGAAAATAGGTATCACCGATGGCCACAAAGTCTTGCAAGACACTAAAACTTTGTAGCGCCAGCTGGGCGTTTTTTTCAGCAGGACCGAGGTCGCCGTTTAACCATTGAACTTCGCTATGGATTAAGTTGATTCTGGCGTTGAGGATAATGCGCTCATCTAGTTCGATGTCGATTTGAATTGCGTTATTTTCTTCAAGTAGTGCCTTCGCTTCAATAAGTAGAAGCAAGCTACGTTGGCAGTCGCGTTGGCGCAGATACCAGGCTAGTTGCACCAATATTCGGACGCGATCCGCGTATTCAAGCATTGAAACTCTCGTTTCAATAGCATTTACTTCACTGTCTAAAGCGTATAAATCCATTGTCAGATCGCATCAAAAAGCCAGCACGCATCAATATCATTACGATGTTTTCGCAAAGTATTGTGGAATTTTTTTTAAGCCTGAGTTTGGCTAGCCATACAATTTAACACAAAGATTTTCTACTTGAAACAGGCGCAAAGAGAAAGTTCCCTGATCAGGTGTTCCTTGCGGTTGTTACAGTTGCATCGATACTTTTTCTTGAAAACATCGATGCGATTTTGGACAAATTTAATTTGCTAGAATAAGGCTGAGGTTACTTTCAAGACCTCATCTGCCGTTGTGACGCCGTCAATAATTTTGTGTGCACCTGCAATGCGTAATGGTTTCATATCGTCTTTTATGGCTTGTTTGCGTAAAGCATGAATGTCTGAATCTTGCTGTATCAATTTGCTAAATGTTTGTGTGATAGTTAACAACTCATATAAGCCGGTTCGACCTTTGTAGCCTGTTTGACGGCATTCCAGGCAGCCTACTGGGCGATATACTTTTGCTGGCTTTTCGATTGGCCAATCTTCCACCAATGCAGACCACACCGGGCCTTGAATTTCACCATCATCGCTTTTGCAATGGGGGCACAAAGTTCTGACCAGACGCTGTGCCAAGATGCCCACGATAGTCGCTTCTAATAAATAATAAGGGACGCCCAATTGCAATAAGCGCATGATGGCAGATGGTGCATCATTAGTATGTAAGGTTGATAGCACCAAGTGGCCAGTCAATGCTGCCTGGATTGCCATTTCGGCTGTTGGTAAATCGCGTATCTCACCGACCATGATGATGTCAGGATCTTGTCGCATCAGAGCGCGTATACCGTCGGCAAATGAGAGGTCAATATTTGATTGCACCTGCATTTGGTTAAACGAGGCTTCGACCATTTCAATCGGATCTTCTACCGTACAAACATTCACGTCGGGCGTGGCTAGCGCTTTGAGCGTCGTATATAAAGTGGTGGTTTTTCCTGAACCTGTCGGTCCGGTTACCAAGATAATGCCATGCGGTTTTTTTGTTAGATTATCCCAGCGTACCGCGTCATCTTTTGGAAAACCCAGCTCCGGCAAGGTTTTTACTACCACTTCTGGATCAAAAATACGCATCACTAGTTTTTCACCAAATGCAGTTGGCAGCGTGGAAAGGCGTAGCTCAACTTCTTGTCCATCCGAGGTGCGAGTTTTGACACGACCATCTTGCGGGCGACGTTTTTCGATAACGTCCATGCGTCCCAATAATTTAATCCTCGCTGTCATCGCGATCATCACAATGGCGGGTACTTGGTATACCTGATGTAAGACGCCATCGATACGGAAGCGTATTGCAGCCATATCGCGTTTCGGCTCTAAATGGATATCTGAGGCACGCTGATCAAACGCAAATTGCCACAACCAGTCAACGATGTTAATCACGTGTTGGTCGTTAGCATCGACTTGCTTGTTCGATTTGCCGAGTTCAACTAATTGTTCAAAATTATTTCTCAGTGCGAGATCGTTGCCATTTGCTTTACGCGCATCTTTAATGGATTTTGCCAGTGAAAAAAACTGTGCGGTGTATTGCGCAACATCGAGCGGATTTGCGAGAACTAGTTTGATTTCTTTATGTGTGATCTTGGCGATCTCTTCCAGCCACTCGTTGTCATAAGGATCGGTGGTGGCGATCGTGACACTATCGTTGTCAGCTTCTACTGGCAAAATATTAAAGCGCGTTGCGTACGTCGAAGACATTACGTCAGACACTTTTGTAAAATCAATTTTTAAGGGATCGATACGATAGAAGGGCAGACCGACTTTACGTGCCGCCCACTCGGTAACCCAATCCAATGTCAACAAATGTTGTGATTTCAATGCAGAATATAGCTTTGCTTGGGCAATAGCAGTGAACGGATGCATATTGGCGGTGCCGTTCTTGAGTATGCCGCGTGCATGATTGAATGCGATTTTTGCATCTTCCTTTTTTATGATGCCGTCTTCCATCAACCAAGTGAAAATTTGTTGCAGGCTTAAATTTTTCGGTGTTGAGTTCATATTTTTTTATTGAGTAAAATCAAGGGACGGCACATTCGACTGTTTTATTTTTGCAAAATTGGCTTTAATTTCGACATCGGCTTTTACGTGTTAGCTATTATGTTTGGGTTTCTGCGAGACCGTCTACCCAAGTCCGAGCAGGTAGTTTGGTTTGCAGTTGAATTGTATCGGCTCTGTCGTACAAAACGGGCAAATCGAGTTTGAGGCGCTGTTTAAAAGCAATAGCAACGACATTCCCATCGTGCACTTCAGGCAAGCACAAAACAGTACCGAATACATAGCGCAACACTTTGATGTTTTTGGCGAAGCTGGGATGATCACCGAATAGATTCACTGTCAACACGCCATCCGCTGACAAGCAATCAGCGCATCCTTGATAGAACTCAGTCGTATCGAGCACTGGGCCGCGCGCGGTGGCGTCATATAAGTCGACTTGCAGCGCTTGGAACTGACCGTGATTCTGGCTATCGAGCACAAAATCCATCGCATCCATCTCGATGACATTGAGACGTTCATCGTTTGGCGGTAATTTAAACATGCTTTCGCACACCATAATGACGGCAGGATTTAAGTCAATCGCGGTGACTTTGGCCAAAGGAAACTGGCGGTAGCAAAATTTGGTGAGGGCACCGGTGCCTAAGCCGAGTTGTGCAATTTGTTTGGGATGATCATGAAATAGCATCCACGCCATCATTTGCTGGGCATATTCCAATTCTAACCAGTCTGGCTTACGCAGGCGCATAGCACCTTGCACCCATTCAGTACCAAAGTGAAGATAGCGCACGCCATCATGTTCAGACAAGGTTACTGGTGCAAATTTTGGTTTGCGCGGCGTGTCTCTCTTTGCAGCACTCGGGCCTGAGCGAAAGTTGGATTCTGCTTCTATGGATTTTCGTTTGATTAACATGTTTGGAAGTATGCAGGCGATGGCGGAAATGTCAGGCGTTGAAACAAATGCTTACGATAAATATCTAAAAAGTAGCAGCAGAGATTGATTGTAAACGCTATGTTGTTAGATGTGTCATTGATTTCTCCGCACTTTGTCTTAATATTTGTAGTGACATAGTTTCTCGATCAAATTGTCAACTGAATGTTAAATGTGACGTTGTAAGCGGACAGGTAGTCAATTCGTGCATTCTAATCAAGTCAAATCTAGTGAAACCAAGTAAGGAGTTTATTTTGAAAAAATTAATAATTGTTGCTGCTGTGATTGTCTCCGCTTCAACTATGACAGCCTGTGTCTCCACACATACCTCCGGTAGTGTTTATCGTCCTTATCAGACTCAGAACGAAATGTCGGTTCGGATGGCCGTGGTGGAGTCTGTGCGCGAAGTAACTATTGACGGTGGTCGTAGTGGTGTGGGCACTTTGACAGGTGCTGCTTTAGGTGGATTAGCTGGATCTAGTTTGGGTGGCGGTCGTGGTTCAACGGCGACTGGCATCGTCGGTGCTGTGGTGGGTGGAATTATTGGTAATAACGTCGAATCCAACGCGAATACGCGTCGTGGCGTGGAAATTACAGTGCGTCTCGACAATGGAGAAAT
>CAUPNA010000058.1:0-23779 GCA_963512475.1 uncultured Undibacterium sp. | reverse complement strand
GAAAAGTGCATCCACCATCGTCTCAAATCCTAATGGAAATTCTGGGTTAAACAATCAGGATACATAATGCAAAAAGTAAGTCTTACCAATCTGAAAAAGTCTGAAACCACTGTGCTGCAACGTTTGCTTCAGCTCTATTATTTTGAATCAACAACTTGGAGTAAAGAAGAAATCTGTAGTGACGGATTGTATGACGGTTCTACCGCTTCAGATCTTGAGCACTATGTTGACGCTGACGATGCAAAAGCTTACCTAATATGGGTCGGTGATAATCTGGTGGGGTTTGTCATGCTTGATAAGATTGAATTGGAAGATCGTCCTATTTGGGAGCTTGCTGACCTTTTTATCTTACCTAAATATCGCGGTGCTTGGGTTGCGCTAGAAGCGGTGCGTCAAATATTTACTCTAGTCGAACAACCCATGGCTGCATCGACATTTAAAGAAAATGAATTGGCATTCCGCTTTTTTAAAGCGGTAGGAAAACGAATGCAACTTGATTCTGTTCGCGAGTTGGAAGAAGAGGATTCATCGCCGTTTTATACCTTTATCGTTAATGAGTCATCAGACCTTGTGACACCCGAAAGTTCGCGGGACATCATGCCCATCATTTGTGGATGACGCGCCAGGTTCTTAACTCAGGCTATAGCTAAGTAAAATATATGAATGCACTTCGACAGTTATTAACCATTCTATTGATACCCGTATATTTGTTCGCGGGCGCTTTTTTAAGCGAATGGATTTCTAGAACTCTTGGGGTATGGATTATGTACGTTGAAGCCCTTGTACTGCCAACTATAGGAATCGTTGCGACCTTCTTTATCGCTCCGTATTTGAAGGTCTATAACCTTATTTTCATATATGTAGTTGGCCTAATCTTAGCTTACTGGTTGGGCTACCCAGCACTATACCCGGAAGGTTCGGCGCATCCCTATCAATGGACGTACAGACCGTTTGCACTGACAGTTGTTTGGTCTACTACTTTATTAGCTGGCTGTATATTTCTAGTGAAGCGTGAGAAACGATAACAAGCGGTGACAGCTCCGCTCACCCGCGGTGGAGATAGCTAAAGCGCGTCACCTGACAATCGAGATTGACGTCGTTATACTTCGGTTCCCCGTGCAGGCTGTGAGTCGCGACGCACGTCACTTTGACCTAGAGCTGCCATGAGCCATCCTTTATGCAAATTCTAAACATCCACGAGCGCGAGATTCCTGCTGAAGCCTCTGAAGTTGGGGCGCTAATTGACTCGCTCGCATCCGACAATGATGCGCTTTGGCCAAAGGCGTTTTGGCCACCTATGCGCTTCGACCGTCCTTTGGGTGTCGGAGCGGTAGGTGGACATGGTCCGATTGCTTATGTGGTTGAAGAATTCCATCCAGGTCAGATGGTGAAGTTTAGCTTTCTCGGCCCACGCGGCTTCAATGGTTCGCACTGGTTCGAGCTTGTGCCGAAAGCAGAGAACAAGACGGTGCTCCGGCACACAATCGACATGCGCGCCGAAGGGCCAGCGCTGCTAACTTGGCCTCTGTTCATCCGTCCTCTCCATGACGCCCTGTTGGGGGACGCACTTGCGCTTGCCCAAGCATCCGTGGGTGTGGTTCCGTTAGTGCGTCCATGGTCCCCGTGGGTAAAGTTTCTGCGCTGGGTCATGTCGCGTGGCCGTGCTCGAAGCCAGCAGGTCCCCAAGCCTGCTATCAAGGCGGTGTTGCGGGGTAATGCCGGGCAATAGTTTTCAGCTATCTAGACATCTCCAATGCTGAGAAGCTTGGCCCGTATCAGGTGTTGCAACGCGAATGTGATAGCCGGGGATATCTTTACCTTCACACGGGAAGAAGAGAAACGCATAATGTCTTCACAATTGCGATGTAGACTTGAAGCTAATTTCGACTTGAGAGATGTCACGTGTTTCCATTGACCATATCTAAAAAGATTTCAATCTCCGTGTTGATCGTACTCGTTCTTAGCGTGAGTGGAATGGGTTGGTTGACGGTGCGTAGTTTGCAGTCTGGATTTAATGCGTATTTGCGTGAGACCCAGGAAATCGAATTGCAGAAAATTAGCCGAGCGATGTCTGTTTACTATCGAAATAATGGCACTTTCCAATCTCTCCAACATAACCCCGGTGAGGTAAAACGCCTGATCGATCGGGCTCTGTCTCGTTTGCCAGCAGATGCGCAACCACCCGATATGCCGCCGCCAGAGCGGGACGACTTTGAACGCGAGCGGTCAAATCCAGATCCACGCGCAGATGGCCGGCGCGAACGTGAGCCTCCCCGTGAGCGCCCACGGCGACCACCACCAGAACGTCTATCCGGAGACGATGCACGACAGCGTCCTGCCCGCGATGCCTTTGATATTGGCCCACGGATTTCCTTGGTGGATGCGCAGGGCACCAGCATCTTTGGACCATTGCGCGCACATCAAGCTAGCTTAAAAGCCGAGGTCGAAGTCGAAGGCAAGAAAGTCGGTATGGTTCTGGCACCTTTGCCACAGTTCGCCTTAGAAAAAGTGTCCTCCGATTTTGTGCGTTCGCAGATAAGACAAATTATCTTGATCGTAAGTTGCTTTATTGGTTTGGCGATCTTGGTGAGCATTTGGTTAGGACGACACTTAGTCAAACCGATTGCGGGTTTGCGCAAGCTGACGCAGCAAATTGCGGGCGGACAATTTCAGGCGCGTGCCGAAGTATTAAATCAAGATGAGATTGGTGGTCTGGCCCAGCATATCAATTCCATGGCCAAGTCTTTAGAAGACAATGAACGTAAGCGCAAAAGTATCATGGCGGATTTGTCACACGAATTGCGCACACCACTCACGGTCATGCGCGCCGAAGTCGAGGCGATTATTGACGGAGTGCGACCGTTAAATCTAGACGCCGTGCGCTCGATCGAAGCGGAAATTCATCATCTGAATAAATTGGTCGATGATTTGCATCAATTGGCTTTAGCGGATGCGGGTGATTTGCGGTTTCAATTTACACAGGTCGATGTGGCGGCATTGCTCACACAAATCGGAGAACGTTTTCAGGCGCGCATGCAACAAGCAAAACTTCAGCTGCAAGTGGACGTGCCCGATCTGCCCGTGATGTTGCATGCTGATGCAGGCAGGGTAACGCAGATCATAGAAAATTTATTGGAAAACAGTTTGCGCTACACTGATCCGGATGGCCGTGTTTTGATTCGGCTAACGCGCGACGCTGGACTCGCGCGTATTTGCTTGGAAGACAGTGCACCCGGGCTCAATGACGAACAACATCAAAAGATGTTTGAGCGCCTATATCGAGAAGACAAAGCGAGATCGCGCGCCAAAGGTGGGAGTGGTTTGGGTTTATCAATCTGTCGCACCTTGGTGCAAGCACATCGTGGCGAGATTCAAGCTAGTGCCTCGGCACTCGGTGGCGTAAAAATCACTATCCTATTTCCTCTACTAGATGTGAAGCGAGGCGAATGATGCCCGAAGCGAAAACCGAAGCGGCGAAAATTTTAGTGGTGGAAGACGATGCCAAGATCGCCAAAGTTTTATTGGACTATCTAAGTGCCAGTGGCTATCAGGCTGTTCACATTGGCGATGGTTTGCAGGCGCTACAACGTTTGAAAGACGAGACATTCGATGTGGTCTTGCTCGATCGTATGTTGCCAGGTTTGGATGGCGTCAGCTTATGTCAACAGCTGCGCGGCTTTAGCCACGTGCCCGTCATCATGTTGACGGCGTTGGTAGACGAGAGCGATCGACTCGATGGCTTGGATGCGGGTGCTGATGACTATGTCTGCAAGCCGTTCAGCCCACGCGAAGTGATGGCACGCGTCAAAGCGCAATTACGGCGCGCTGGAATTCACGCAACTACCGCATTGCCGACTAAGCTGTTAGAGGTCAACGAGGCAAACCGAAGTATTGCTGTCAAAGGTCAAATCCTGAATTTGACGCAAGTGGAATTCAATATCTTCGCCGAATTGATTCGACATCCGAGTCGCGTCTATACGCGCCAGCAATTACTCGACGTGGCGCGCGACGATTTCCGCGATAGTAGTGACAGAACGGTCGATGCTCACGTGAAAAATATCCGCAAAAAAATTGCCAACTTCAGTGAATGCGCCGACTGCTTGCGGTCGGTTTATGGTGTTGGTTATCGATTTGAATTGGCATCGCAAATGGGGTAGTTCTAACAGGCTAACATAAACTTAATTCGGACTTAAACTAGCTGGCTCCAGATGCTATTGATCTTTATGGTCGTTACTAGAGGCCGAAAATTTCAGGACTTTATTCTTGCGTTTCAAGCTGGTTTTGTAGTGCTGCACCTGCCCTTGGCTTCATTGTTCTATTTTTTATTTTCACAAGTATATAGTGCACGTAGACATTCTCAATTGCTTGGGCGGTGCTATGTGTGCGGCGAAGTACGTTTTATCCTAACTGCGCGAGTTGAGATTCTCAGGTTAATTTTTTTGTGAATGACAGCGCTTAAGAAATCGTACTTCACTGAGTAGAAAATACTTTTAATATTTCGAGTGCGATGCTAGGCCGAGCGGCAATATCAATATCACTCTGTGTCGTGTTGAAATACTTTGCATATATCGGAAAATTCTCTAAGTCAGAATCAAGCAATTTCTTAAAGCCCATGCTCCAATCCTGAAAATCTCTGGATTCAATCTCGTCTTTGAGTAATAGAACGATATTCTGATGGCGAGGATCTTTACTTATGCGTTCATAGGTCTCTAAAACGGCTTCTTTTTTACCTTCGAGTACTTGAAGAAAACGGCTATTTTTATATATCAACATACCTGTAATTTCATTTTTTTCGTTGTTTCTCACGCTAACATTCAATATCGTGCTGAGTTCTGATTCATTGAAACCACTCAGATCGCTGGCGTAAATTATTTGCAATAAAGTCATGATATTTCCTCTGGGAGATTCAACGAGACGAATAGGACTGCTGACTAATTTTCTTTAACTTGTGAAGATTTAGTTTGCCTCATTTCGTTTGTTTTAACAAGCAAAATACGCTTTGCAAATAAGCGCATCCTAATTTGCTGGGTCGACCCAAAAATGTTAGCGCTATGATGCCCTATGTCGTGGGCCGAAAAAGACAGATATGGGATTAAATAGAGGGAACAAAGCTTTCCTCATACTGCCATTTTCTGGCAGTAACTACGCTAAACTATCCCCTTCTTCTTCATTTAAATACCTAGCAACCCATGTCCCGCGCACAACGCTTGCTTGAATTGATACAGCTATTACGTAGTCATCGCTTTCCGGTGACGGGTCAGCTGTTGGCTGAGGAGTTGGGTATTAGCTTGCGTAGTCTGTATAGAGATATCGCGACTTTGCAGCAGCAGGGGGCGAGTATTGTGGGTGAGCCTGGTTTGGGCTACGTGTTGAAGCCAGGGTTTATGTTGCCGCCTTTGATGTTTTCGGAGGAAGAGATTGAGGCTTTGGTGCTGGGGTCGCGTTGGGTCGCAGAGAGGGGCGATACGCATTTGGCACAGGCTGCACGTAATGCATTGCAAAAGATCGCTGCGGTTTTGCCCGAGGATTTGCGCCTGTCCTTAGATACCAACACATTGTTGGTTGGCCCGGATGCGAAAGCGCCAGACATCGATACTGCTTTGCCTTTGTTGCGTAGTGCTATTCGTAATGAAAGAAAAATCTTACTCAATTATCGTGATGGGCAAGGCAAAGTTAGCCAGCGCATGATCTGGCCATTTGCGTTGGGTTTTTTTGAACACATTCGGATCTTGATTGCCTGGTGCGAAATGCGTCAGGAAATCCGGCATTTTCGCACTGACCGTATTGTTTCATTTGAGGTTTATGAAATACGGTACCCACGCCGGCGTCAGGCTTTGCTGAAAGAATGGCGGGCTCAGGAGGGGATCTCACGAGCTTAGTTCATGAGCACAACTTATCACCAATTTACTGCTGACAAAAGCTGACAGTAGCTGCTTATAAGATAGCACTTGTGGGGTCGCGATACACATCGCACAAACAGATCCTATATTTGAATTCTCTTATTTCTCAACTGGAGCACACCATGTCAGCAAACTCAGTAAGCGCTGTAAACCCTTTAGCATCCTCCATGTCACATCCCAATTTCGCCTTACTCTACGTCGACGACGCTTTGATCAGCGCGCGTTTTTATGCTGATATTTTAGAGATAGAGCCTGTAGAAGCTCAAGCCGCTTTCGCGCTGTTTGTCTTGCGTTCTGGTTTGAAGTTGGGTTTGTGGGCGAAGAGCGATGTATTGCCAGCCGTGACTGCGACATCGGGCAGTAGTGAACTGGCGATCGCATTGAAAAGCGAGCAAGAATTAGAGCTCGTATATCAAAACTGGCAGGCACGTGGCGTTGTCATTGGGCAGGTGCCGACATCTATGGATTTTGGCCTGACCTTTGTTGCACTTGACCCAGATGGACATCGCTTGCGCGTATTCGTACCGACAGAACCGCTTGCCTCATCATGAAAAACTGGATCGCGGTTGCCTGCGCCGAGCATGTTGCGATAGGACGGGAACTAGGCTTTATGCAAGTATGTCATGGCAAGGCCTCGCCATTGCGGCGTCTGCGAGCCGGTGATAAGGTCGTCTATTATTCACCGACCTAAAATTTTGGCGGTAAAGATAAGCTACAGAGCTTTACCGCCTGCGGTACCGTCTTGGAGCGTGCGTCTTATCAAGTCGAAATGTATGCGGGCATTCATCCCTTTCGCCGTGATGTGAGCTGGGATCACGCTCAATGCGCCAGCATCTTGCCTTTGCTGTCTCGTTTGGAATTTTCTCGCGATAATAGAAACTGGGGTTATCAATTTCGTTTTGGTTTGTTTGAGATTAGTGCGGCGGACATGGCTTTGATTCAGGAATCGATGTTGCTTGAAACTCCTGTTGAATTATCCCTGACTCAGCAGCGAGGACAGCAACAGGTTCAACAACAGCAACTGTGGTTTTCTTGACGCGAATAGCTGCACCTCTTCGCACATAGTTTCTCAAGTTTCTTGTTTTGGGTCAGAATGCATGCAAACACTTTTTTAGGAGTCAGCATGCATTTTCTATTTAAAGCAGGTAGTCAACTATCACGCACGGCTTTATTACTCTTATTGAGTATTTTTTTGCTGATTACGTTTGCGCTGTGGAGCGTACAGCCGCGCTTGCCGTCCAGTACTGAAGCAAAAGATGCCACTGCCTTCTCTCTTGCCGCAGCGCAGACTCAGTTAAAACAAATCACGCAAGAGCGTCACCCTGCAGGTAGTCCGGGTCATGCGCGTGTACGTGACTATTTGATGGCGGAATTGAAGGCTATTGGATTAGAACCTCAGATACAGAGTACTTTTGCCGTATTCGAAAAAGGTAAATCCAGTGGTCAGGTCCAGAATATTGTAGTGCGTCTGCCGGGTAAATCTGCGCAAACTACAGCAACTGCAGCGCAAGATAAAAAAGCCTTGCTACTGATGGCGCATTATGACGCGACGCCCTATAGCTATGGTGCAGGTGATGATGGTGTTTCTGTGATCAGCATACTGCAGGCTTTGCGTGTTTTGAAGCAGCAATCCCCATTACAAAATGATGTGATCGCCGTCTTTAGTGATGCTGAAGAGGTGGGTTTGCTGGGCGCTAGCGGCTTTGCGGCGGATCATCCCTGGATGAAAGACGTCGGCATGCTGCTCAATTTTGATAATCGCGGCAATGATGGCCCGGTCTTAATGTTTGAGACTAGCGTTGGCAATGGCAAACTGGTCGCGGGCTTAGCCCAGGCAGTAGGTCAGCCGATCAGTAATTCTATGATGTATGAAGTGTATAAGGCGCTGCCGAACGACACAGATTTTACGGTGTTCAGAAAACAAGGCATTCCCGGTCTGAACTTCGCTTTGATACAAAATTTGTCCAGCTACCACACGCGTTATGACCGCTCTGATTTGATCAATCCGGCCTCGCAACAACAGCAAGGCGAAATGGTCTTGCAATTAGCACGTCATTTTGGCAATCAAGATTTGAATCAGCTTAAGGGGGACGATAGCATTTATTTCAGTTTTCCTCTTGTCGGTTTAATTCACTACCCGGCAGCTTATGCTTTGCCACTTGCCGCGTTAATCAGTGCTTTGGTGATGCTCAGTTTTTGGATCGCGGCCAAACGTGAACCTGTGCGTATGCTACGCACCGCCGCTGCGGTTTTGCTGTTTTTGCTTGTGATCGTTGCCCTCGGTTTTGTGTCGCAACGAGCGTGGAATTTGCTATTGCAACTCTATCCAGCGTATTTGACTTTGATTGATCCCGATACCAGTCATTTTTATTTGTCGGGTATTTTGTTAGTAAGCACGCTGATCTTTGTCGCTCTGTATCAATTCTTCTCACGTTGGTTGAGCGTTACAGAAATGCGTTTTGGCGCAGCCCTAGTATGGTTGATACTGTTAGTGTTCACCAGCTTACGTTTCCCTGGTGCCAGCTTCTTGTTCGCATGGCCTCTGTTTTTTGTGGCCTTGTCTTGGCTGGTTTTGGATGTCAAAGCAATTGCTTACGAGAGTGTAGCCTATGGTTGGACTTTGATGGCGGGCTTTGCTTTTGCGCTGATTTTGTTTGCCCCGCTCGTCTTGTTATTTAATATCGCACTCGGCTTCCATTCTCTGGGTGTGCCGGTAATCTTGTTCGCACTCTTGTTGGGCATCGCGCTACCTTTGTTGATGTGGCTATTTCAGCAGATACGCATGCCAGTATTTTTGTTAACGAGTGCCGGATTGATGGCGTATGCCGCTTACGCGACCGCTGCTTTTCATCAAAGCTATCCTATCGCACCGCAATTAATTTATGCCGCGGTACCGCAGACATCGCAATACTACTGGCTGACACCACAGAAGCATTTAAATCGCGAGCTGTTAAGTCAATTTAGTGCGAAAGCGGAGCAAAAATTAGTACCCGACGTGTTTGGTCGCAGTTCGCCTAGGTCAGAGTGGAAGTATTGGACTGAGGTTGCACCAGCGACAGCTTTGGCTGCGCCGAAGATGACGATAATGTCAGATGAGATTGTGGGTGAGCAACGTGAGATTGTGGTTCACATCCAGAGTCCTGAGCATGCAATTTCTACCCGTATGGGGCTTGAAGGTGTAACGGTATTGAAGGCAAGTTTGCAGGACAAGGTGATGATCGACAAAGCCACTGAAAAATGGAATTTTAATATCAGTGTAATGCCAGAAGCCGGCGTAAATCTACGTTTTTCTATCGACAAAAATGCCAAACTCGCCGATGCCAAATTGCGTGCCATGGATGCATTTTATGAGCCGCCTGCTAGCGTTGGTGGCATTGGTGGCGTCGGAGGACTAAATCTGCCATCAGCAAAATCAGTTGATTTCCTTGCGTTGGCCGTCAGTACTTTAGATATTCCGGCGATGCCTGCTAAGTAGTTTGGTGTTCGCCGCTATTGTTAAAGAGCGGCGGACTTCTATGCTTTTGGTACGAGCTTCAATAAGCCCTGCGAGGCATCCTCAATATAATCCAAGACAGTATCAAAACCGCTGGCACCGCCATAGTAAGGATCTGGTACTACGTCTGATGGACTGTGAGTGGCGTAGGACATCATCAATGACAGTTTATGTTGATGCTGTGCCGGACAGCGATCTTTGAGTATGCGCAGATTGTCTTTGTCCATTGCGACAATAAAATCGAAATCATTAAAATCTTGCGCCGTCACTTGCCGCGCACGCTGTGGCGATAAATCATAGCCACGTTTGCGCGCATAGTCTTGCGAGCGTCCATCTGGCGGTTCTCCCACATGGTAGGCATGCGTGCCAGCCGAATCAATGTCAACACTAGCTGACATACCAGCGAGTTCAGCTTGGGCGCGGAACACGCCTTCGGCGGTGGGGGAGCGGCAGATATTGCCCATGCAGACGAAGAGGATACGGGTTTTCATATTGTGCTGGAATTTGCTAGGCTAGAAAATAAAGGATAAATTCTATTGTAGTTTAACCGTGCTTGGTTTAGCTGGATGGCTGTGTTTAAATGGTGCATTACTTATTGCGGTTTCCCTTTTTCCTTTTCCATTATGTCAGACACTATTGAAACGCTACTTCAACAAGCCATAGCACATCATCAGCAAGGCCGCCTGCAACAAGCGGAAATTACTTATGTGCGCGTGTTGCAGATCGACCCGCGCCAATTTGATGCCTTGCATTTAATTGGTGTGATCGCAAAACAGCGAGGTGATCTGGAATCAGCCTTGAATTTTTTTGGTAAGGCGATGCAAGTTGATCCGCTACAAGCTAAGTTACATTGCAATCTGGGTGCCACTTTGCAAGAGAAGGGTGAAGCGCTAATGGCCTTGGCGTGCTATGAGGACGCGCTGCGGTTGCAGCCTGATTATGCGATGGCGTGGAACAATCTTGGTAATACTTTGCGTAGCTTACAGCGTTATCAAGAGGCTTTAAACAGCTTTGAAAAAGCTATGCGCTTACAAACGAATTATCCCGAAGCCTATGTCAATCGGGGTATCTGTTTGCAAGAAGTGGGTGAGCATACGCAGGCTATTTTGGATTTTGAGGATGCGATAGGACTACGTGCTAATTATGGAGAAGCTTGGTTTGCTTTAGGCTTTAGCCATCAGCAATTGCAGCACTATGAGCCAGCGCTGGCTAGCTATCATAATGCTGTAAGTATCATGCCCGGATATAGCCCGGCTTTTTACAATCGCGCCATTGTGTTGATCAAAATAGAAAGTTATGACGAAGCACTTGATGATTTGCAGCAGGTCATTGAAATTCAACCGAAGTCGCCTTCAGCCTATCTACAAAAAGGCCATGCTCTGCGTCATTTGCAACGGTTCTCGGAAGCGGTGCAGGCGTATCAGATTGCGCTTGAACAAGGTGGCGATGCACAGCAATTACACTATTACCTTGCGAGCTTGGGTGTGGGCGCGACACCCTCGATGGCACCAGCAGCTTATGTCGCGGACTTATTCGATCAATATGCCGAGCGATTTGATCAGCATTTGCAGCAACAGTTAGATTATCAGGTGCCTCAATTGCTGCACCAAGCATTGCAGAACTTAGCGTCCCAAGTAGATTTACAGTTTGAGCGTGCTTTAGATTTGGGTTGCGGTACGGGTTTATGCGCTGCTTTCTTAAAGACTATGTCCGTCGCTGTAGATGGTGTTGATTTGTCGGTCAAGATGATCGAGAAAGCGCGACAACGTGGTTTGTATGACCACTTGTATAGTCAGGAGATTGTAGAATTTTTGAAGCAATCGGTACCGTCATATAACTTGATGATAGCTGCCGACGTGTTGGTTTACTTTGGTGATTTGCAAACCTTGTTTGAGGCCGTGCATGCCAGATTGGATACTGCGGGCATCTTTGCGTTTTCGGTCGAGGCTTCACAAGAAGCAGATTGGCAATTGCAGCACTCGCAAAGGTATGCACATTCAGAAAATTATCTGCGTGGGCTAGCCAAACAAGTGGGATTTGAATTACTGACGCTCAATGCGCACCATGGACGACGTGAGCAGGAACAGTCTGTTTCTAGCCTGATTGTCGTGCTCAGAAAAACTTAGGCTTTCCGCCAAAAATACGCGAGTCCACATAATAGCAATCCAAAAGCAAGTAACAGTCGCGTGTCGTTACCTATCAAATAGGGATAGAACATGAGTGCAAAACCCGCCCACTTGAGTTTGCGTTGCTTGTGTTTACTTGAGAGGTATACGCACACCATGCCTACAATGCCGAAGAGTATCGAGATGGCGATAAAGGCCGGACTAGGCAGCATGCTGATCAGTTGCGCGAGCAAAAATTCTAGTTGTTCTTGCTCGCTCATTTTGATTTACTTCACCAAATTGCTGACTAGCTTGCGGGTCAATGGTGCGAACAATAGCACCAAGGGAAACGCGCATGCCCAAGCGATCAAAAATGCGTGCATCCAACGCACCAGATAGCCATTCGCGATGCCAGTGTTGACCGCGGTCAAAATACCGGACATGACGAAAGCCATTTGCATCGACATTAGTAAACCGAAGGCCAGTTGCTGTTTCTTTTCTTTAGTCATTGTTGCTTTTCGTTTGTCATTAGGGAAATCTTTTTAGATGGATGTAAAGAGCGCGACGCTGACACCAACCCCGCCAAACCAGATCAAAGAACGCAAAGTTGATTTATCCATCAGGTAAGCAGCTACATATAAGCAACGCAAGATAATGAAGGCGATAGCTAATCCGTCAATCCGGCTTTGTTCTACATGTGCTTGCTGTGCCAGAACGACCCCCGCAATAAATAAGGGTAATGCCTCAAAGCCATTTTTTTGTGCGGCGATCGCGCGTTGTTGCCAGCCAGTTAGTTTTGATTCCCAATCGCGTGGGTGGTGATTGTCATAGCCGCCATTTTTGCGTGATACTTTTCCCAGACTGCCTTTGGCCAGACCGACAGTTACAACAGGAAGAAAGCAAGCCGCTAGTACACACCAGTTTGCAATACTCATTTTGGAGTTCTCATTGAAAATTTTCCTTGCCGTCTAAGTCGTTTTCTCAGCAAGGAAAATGAGTTGGTAGGAAGTGACACAGTTTTTTAAAGCGCTCTTTTGGAGCAATTACTTGATCAAGCCTTCAGCCTTCATCGCAGCGATGACCGCAGGACGAGCGGCGACGCGTGCGCGGAATGCCAACAAATTGCTATAAGCAGAGATATCGACCCGGACCAAACCTGCCCAGTTCGTGACATTAAATAAATAGGCATCAGCGATAGTAAAGTGCTCTCCCATCAAATAAGTCTTACCCGCCAATTCGCCATCGATAAACGCCAGGCGTTGGCCTAATTTAGTAATGACACTCGGCTTGTAGTCAGCTGGTGTGGCGGGATTGAACAGGGGTGAGAAATTTTTATGTAGTTCAGTCGCAATGAAATTCAAGGATTCTTGTAATTGGTAGCGCTCAAAGCTGCCATTGGCGGGTGCCAGATTTTTCTCAGGCGCGAGATCGGCGAGATATTGGGTAATCGCTGGGCCTTCGCGTAGTTGACGACCATCGTCTAGTACTAACAGGGGAACATAGCCGAGTGGATTGACCAAATAGTAATCGCTGCCATCGGGTAGTTTGTGCGTTTTGGTCGGAGCAGAAATCGCCTGGTAGCTGACACCCAATTCTTCCAAAATAATATGAGGTGTTAAAGAACATGCGCCAGCAGAGTAGTAAAGTTTCATAGCGTATCCTGAGTTTGAGTTGATAAGATTGGCAGAGACTAGAATGAGCTAGCTGTTCAGAGGCTGCTAGCACTGAACATCTCAAGTCTTGCATAACATTAAACTAAAGCGTTTATCTTACGCCAGAAAAAGAAGCTACGCTGATTGTGGCAATTTTGTTAGTTTTGAAATTGCAGGACAAAATGGAAGGCATTCACGACGCGAATGCTGTGCCTTTACACAGGTTTTTTACGGCAACCATGAAGCTCACCGCGCCAGGCTTTAACGGCAAGGAAAGCAGTGCCTGCGAACCATATCCCACTTAATATAGTATCGAGAGTCCGGTCCAGATTGCTGCATTTGCGCGAATACAGACAATCAATACTGACTACAATGCTGGAACTGATGGCGATAATCACAAATAAACCAAGCGAGTAGAGCATCATACAAAGAACACGGCGTCCAGCTGAGGGGTAAATGAAGTTTTGTCCCTGATCGCTGTTACTGAGCCATTGTGTCAATGGTTTGAAGGCTTGTGGTAGTGACATAGAATTAAAAGAAAATATAACGAAATGTAGGCGTAATTATGCGCTATTACGGTGCGAGGCACAAAAAATTGCACCTTGGCCTTTTAAGCCTATCATCGCTATTCAGCACGCTGCCTTAGCCTTTGGTTTTTGTACTTGTGAATACCGTGATGGTGCAGTTTACCCAATTTCATACCGCCTAATTATTTCTGCGGCAAATCCAAGGCATGTCTAACCCTAGCGCATAAATCTAATGGTGTTTGCGAAATCAAGGCAAGCGGAATCTCAAACTTCTTAGTCAATCTCTGATAGTCTTCAAAGCCGTAAGACGCGATGAAGGGGTGCATACCCGCCGCCAGTGCGGAGGCATAGTCCTTGTGCTCATCGCCACAGGCAAAAGATAGCGCTGGATTGATGGCGAATTGAGCGCTGGCTGCTTTGAAAAAATCCGCCTTGCTGGCACGAATAGGTACGTGGGCAAAATAGTCCAAATCGGCTATATCGATGTCATGACGGGCAAACAATTTGGCCATCGTGATTTGAGGTTCGTTGCTGATATTGCGCGTGACTAAGCCGACTTTGATGTTTTTATCTGCAATTAATTGTTTGATCAGCGGTGCAAATCCTTCATAGAACTGTGCTTCTTCGCGATAAATTTCCGTTAACGTAGCGATTACTTGCTGGCGACTCTTTTTGCCCAATTGTTTTTTGATATTGAGTGGAAATTCCTTCAATCCGCCCAAGTATTTAAAGAATTTGTGACGCTTTTGGAAACTCTCTAGGTCGCCGATCGCCATGCTATGGCGCGCGAACGTCTCTTGAATTGCGCTAAATGCATCGATAATCGTGCCATCCGCATCAAAAATAATCAGTCGATTGCTATTTGGATACATGTTTGAGCCTTGGGCGTGTTGACATATGATTTGGCATGCGAATGAGTCAAAATGAGCACAGAGTCAGGCGCAAGCTGCGCTACTATGTGAATAAAGTATTAAGCATCTTACTGACGTTAATTGACCGTTTTATGACAAACGCGTGCATTTGGCTCATGTGTTGGCTCGTGTTTCTTTTGCGCTGCATTTTTTTCTCCACTCTATGTCAAATCTTGAACCTGATTTCCCACAATTTCCACAATTAATGACAGAGCGTTGCGTATTACGCCAAATACAACAGGCCGATAGATCCGCTTTGTTTGCGGGTTTATCGCATCCGGAAGTGGTCGCGCATTACGGTATTTCTTACGCCAGCGAAGAAGCGACTCAGGAGCAGTTGGATTGGTATCGAGCGCTGGAGCTCAATAACAGCGGTATTTGGTGGGCAATTTGCTTAGCAACTCAAGGCGGGCAACGCCTGATCGGTGCCTGTGGTATTTATGATATCGATGACTATAACCGCAATGCCGACATCGGCTATTGGTTATTACCCGAATATTGGGGTACGGGGCTTATGCAGGAATGCCTGCAGCGTGTACTGACTTACGGGTTTCATGAAAAACAATTGCATCGCATCGAAGCCGAAGTTGAACACGGCAATCTAGCCAGTGTCCGGCTTTTGCAAAAATTAGATTTTCGCTGGGAGGGCAGGCGTCAACAAGTGGCGTGGCGAGACGACCATTTTGTCGATTTGAACTATTACGCTTTATTGGTGCATAATTTCTTGATTCCGCCGCATTAAAAATAGTAGCGACGCTGGAGTATGCTATTTGCTGTTACAACTTCTTACCAGACTGACGTGGAAGTTACCAAATCCTGAGTGCATTTTCACAGCTGAAGTCTTAAGCTGTGGCTTCCTTTCGATATTTGTGTCTTTTTTATAGAGATAGCATCATGACTAAGTCCACGTCTTTGTTTCTGCCTGTATTGAGCCTTGTTTTACTAACTGGCATGGTTGGTTGTGCTAACTCGAATAAGAGTGATACGCTGCAAACTGCATCGGTACCGGGACGCAGCGTGCAGTTGGGAAACCAGTTACAGCAAGCGCAGATTGATCCTGGTCTCTTTTTAAATCGCCTGACCTGGGGCGAAAATGCCAGCAGCATGGCGGCCATGCAAAGCCTTGGTATGGACAAGTATTTGTATGAACAATTGCTCGCAAAGAATGCACAGTTACCAGAGGCAGTGCAAAAACAAATCGACGCGATGAGCATTTCGCAAAAACCTTTTGGCACGCTGATGCAAGAATTAGATCAGCAAAGGCGCGCAGCCGCTGAGATGAAAGGTACTGATGACACTTTGCGCAAAGCCTACCAACAAGAATTGACTCGCGTCGCACGTGAAGCGGCATCCCGCTCTGTGTTGCGTGCGACTTATTCCTCCAATCAATTATTAGAGCAAATGGATTGGTTCTGGATGAATCATTTCAACATCTCCAATCGTAAAGATAATTTACGGGCGATGCTGGGCGACTTTGAAGAAAGTGCGATTCGCCCTCAGGCTCTGGGTAACTTCCGCACATTGTTGCGCGCTACTGTATTCCATCCTGCGATGTTGCGTTATTTAGATAACGAACATAATGCCGCGAATAAGATCAATGAGAACTATGCGCGTGAATTGATGGAGCTGCATACGATGGGCGTCGGTAGCGGTTACACGCAAACCGACGTTCAGGAATTAGCAAGGGTTTTGACGGGTGTCGGCATTAATTTACGTCCGGAGCAGACACCGCCAAAACTTCAACAACAAGCGAATTTTGTGCGCCTCGGCCTAGTGGAATTCAATCCGCGCCGACATGATTTTGGTGATAAAACTATTCTGGGTGTGACGATCAAAGGACGCGGTATTGCTGAGGTTGAACAAGTGATAGATTTGCTCAGCCGGCAACCTGCGACGGCAAAATTCATCAGCCGTAAGTTGGCGATGTACTTTGTTTCGGATGATCCATCACAGGCACTGGTCGATCGCATGGCCGCGACTTTCTTGCGCAGTGACGGTGACATTCCTTCAGTACTGCAAACCATGTTTTACGCCCCCGAATTCGCTGCGTCTCTAGGTAAAAAATTTAAAGACCCAGTTCACTATGTGATTGCTTCGGTACGTCTGGCTTATGACGGTAGCAATATCGTCAATACCGGCCCGATACTTAATTGGATCAATACGCTAGGCCAACAAGCCAATGGCCATCAGACCCCAGATGGTTATCCCTTGCATGAGATGGCTTGGTCTAGTGCAGCACAAATGACAGCGCGTTTCGATATTGCTCGGGCGATGGCGCGTGGAACGCCGAATTTGTTTAAACCCGAAAATGATGACGGAAAAAATGAAGCTTTAAATGCGCAAGCACGTGAATTAGCGCGTCCAGCGCTAGCGCAAAATGCCTATGTTAAGAGTTTAAGTAAGCGCTTTAGTGCTGGTTCGCAAGAAGCCTTGACGCAATCGGCATCGCCGCAAGAATGGAATGCATTTTTCCTGGCAACGCCGGAAATGATGCGTCGATAATGCAAACGCCGAACGATAACTGGACATCGAACGCGGAAATGAAACGAACTGAAAGGAAGACAGTATGAACCGTCGTGACCTATTGAAATCTTTTGCCGCTTTAACGGCGACTTCTGTTGGATTGCCTTTTAGTACGCAGTTAATGGCAGCGCCAGCGACCCAAAACCGTATGCTAATGGTGTTTTTGCGCGGTGCTTATGATGCGACCAATTTACTGGTTCCGACCTCAAGCCAGTTCTACTATGACTCGCGCCCCAATATCGCGATTGCAAAACCCGGTACCAAGCCAAATGCGGCTTTGGAACTCACCGCAGATTGGGGTTTGCACCCCGCTTTACGCGATACGATTTATCCCATGTTTAAAGCGGGTGAAGCCAGTTTTATTCCTTTTGCGGGGATTGATGATTTGTCGCGTAGTCATTTCGAAACCCAAGACAGTATAGAAATGGGACAAGCCTTGGGTGCTAGTCGTAATTTTCAGTCGGGCTTCTTGAATCGTTTAGCAATGCAATTGAATGCCGGTAGTGCCATGTCGTTCACCGAGCAACTCCCGATTATTCTGCGCGGCGATACCAAGGTCTCAAATGCGGCTTTATTGAAAGCGGGAAAAAATAGCCTGGACGACCGACAAAGCAAAATCATCGCGCAAATGTATGGCAACACGAATTTGAGCAAGCAAGTAAGTGATGGCTTCGAAGTGCGCGGTGAAGTCGTGCAAAACATGAAGGCCGAAGAACAATCCATGCAAAAAATGATGAATAACGACGGCAGTCGTGACGCGATTTCATCCAAAGGTTTTGAACTGGAAGCCAAACGCATTGCCAAGATGATGCGCGATAAATATGCCTTGGGCTTTATTGATGTTGGCGGTTGGGATACGCATGTCAATCAAGGCGGAGCCAGTGGCGTGTTGGCCAATAAGTTGGAAGAATTAGGACGAGGCCTAGCTGCGTATAAAACAGAAATGGGCAGCATGTGGAAAAACACCACGGTGGTCGTGATCAGTGAATTTGGTCGCACCTTCCGCGAAAATGGTAAACAAGGCACCGACCACGGCCACGGCAGCGTGTATTGGGTGCTGGGCGGCGGCATTAAAGGCGGACGCATACTCGGCGAACAACAAGCGTTGGAAGCCGCCACCCTGTTTCAAAATCGCGATTACCCAGTACTAAACGAATACCGTGCAGTACTCGGTGGTCTCTTTGCCGGGATTTATGGATTAAACCCACGGCAAATGGATCAGGTCTTTGCCGGCGTGCAGACGCGTGATTTGGGATTGGTGTAGAAGCGCAATATGCATGCACCCTTTGTTTAGTTCTTAAATTGAGCGATAGACCTAGTATCTTCGTCTGTAAAAATTAATCAGTTGAGGAAACAGACAGATTTACAACAAAAATCTCTTTTTTTGGGGATATTACTTCTCGGAATTGTTTCCCGGTGCTAAGGTTTTAACACAGTGTCTGATAAAGTGAGTGAGGACGTCACTAATTCACCAGATTTTGAACGTAAAACGGGAGCATGCATAATGAAAAAAATTGTTTTGATGACTGGTCTGATGTTTATGGCTTGTACTGCATCTGCCGGTGTTTTGTCTTGCGAAGACCTAAAAACCAAGATAGAAAAAAAGGTGGCGGGTAAGGGCGTGAAAGAATACAACATGGTGGTAGTCACCAAAGACACAAAAATAGCAGGACGGGTATTAGGTAGCTGCGAAAAAGGGGCGATGAAAATCATTCATGAAAAAAGCAAACCTAAGGCAGCAGAAAAGACGTCTTAATGTAGATCAAAATAAAAAAAGCGCCTCAGTTCAAGCTGAGGCGTTTTGCTATTGACCAATTTTTTTACCGTACAAACTAAGTAAGCGATGCAAAATCGTAGGACGGGTGAAACTCGCGCCACCAGAATCTTCAAGATACCGCAATGGTGATTTGAAGCGAGAAAAAATAGTTGAACGATAAATCGTTGGGCTTAATTTACAGTGCGGGTTTCACCCGCCCTACGAAACTGAGACGCTTTTTCATTTAAGATTCATACGCTTGTCGTCAATAACTTCACCTGCTGCCATCGCATCTTTTTCATGGCCGGGTTCACGCCATTTTTCTCGCAATGCCTCGGTTTGCCATTGCTGCATTGTCGGTAATGCTAGCATGCGTTTGACATAGGCGCTGGCTTGGGTATTCATCGGTAAGCCATAGGTTTGAATGCGAAAAACCACAGGGGCGAAGAACGCATCTAGTGCGGTGAATTTTTCACCCGCCAGATAAGGGCCACCGAAGCGGTTGAGGCCTTCACTCCAGAGTTCATTTAGACGATCGAGCTCAGTTTGCAGCGCGGGGGTGATTTCTTTCATGCGTATGCGCAGGCCGACGTGCATAGGACAAGTGCTGCGTAAGTTATTAAAGCCAGAATGCATTTCGGCGGCGGCACAGCGTGCCCAGATTTTGGCTTTCGCATCTTCGGGCCAGACGCCAGGATGACGATCGGCCAGATATTCAATGATGGCTAATGAATCCCACACGATAGATTCGCCATCATGCAAACAAGGGACTTTGCCAGCGGGGGAAAATTTTCGGAAATTTTCCCAATTGCTGCCTGGTCCAAAGGTAACTAGTTTCTCTTCAAACAATAACTCCATTTCGCGCATGAGTATCCAGGGCCGCAGTGACCAGGACGAATAAACTTTATTTGCAATATAGAGTGTGTACATGAACTAGTCCTTAGTGTGATGTATGGGAGGAATATTGAGATTGATCTATTATGACTGAATTTATCGCTATAAATTCCCGAAAAATTGCTTTCTGTAGGCAATTGGGCTGGTTGCTGCGACACGTTTAAATTGCCGTCGAAATGTTTCTTCTGAACCAAACCCAGTCAATTCCAGAATGTGGCTCACGCTGGTATCTGATGATTCCAATAATTCTTTCGCAATTGCCACGCGTTCGCGGATGATCCAATCGTAGGGTGAGTAGCCAGTCAGTGCTAAAAATTGCCTTTGCAGAGTGCGTTCGCTCATGGCAGCGCGTTGCGCCAAGTCAGCCAGTTTATGCTCAAGTGCGGGATGCTCGCGTATCCAATCTAGCAATTGTGATAAACGGCCTCGTTCATCTTGGGCAATTGGGCGTGGAATATATTGCGCCTGCCCACCTTCACGGTGTGGCGGTATCACCAGACGTTGTGCAACCTGGTTGGCTACTTTTACACCGTAATCTTTTCTTACTAAGTACAACAGCATATCGAGACCGGCAGCGGATCCGGCTGAGGTAATGATTTGCCCAGCATCGACATACAAGGCATCGGCCTCCACCTGTATTGAAGGATAACGTTTCGCTAGTTTGTCAGCATAGCGCCAATGCGTGGTAACGGTTTTACCATCGAGTATGCCAGTGGCAGCGAGCACAAAGACACCTGAGCAAATGGTACAAAATCGTGCTCCACGCGTGTGGGCTTTTTGTATTTTTCTAATGAGTTGCGGCGAAGGTAATTCATCTACATCACGCCAACCAGGGATGATGATGACATCTGCTTTGTCGAGCAAGCGTAAGGTGTAGGGCGCTTCTATAGTGATGCCGCCCGCCGCACGTAATTTTCCCGGTTCGGCAGCGCACACCGTGAAGCGATACCAATCTACATCTAACTCCGGACGCTCTAAAGAAAACAGTTCAACAGCACAGGCAAATTCAAACGTACATAGGCGATCATAAGCGAGAGCGACCACGAGAGGTGAGGGCATGTGTAATCCTATCTACTTGTGATTGATCATAAAACGATTTCCTGCCTGTTGGCGTAAAGCGACCGTAATATGTCATTCCTGCCACTATACCGCTTTTTCATCTAAGCGCACAATGATCTTGTTTTTGGAACTAACTCTTTTACTTTCTCTCTCTCGAACAAGGAAACTTATGAACCACAATTCCGTACTCCAAGTAGCTGCCGCAGACAGTGCAAGCGCGATTGAACATTTCGCGTCAAGTTTGCGATTTGAAACCGATTGCTGGGATGTGCATAATGCTTTTGAGAATGGCGATCCGGGTTTTGTATTGCTGGATGTACGTTCGCCTGATCAGTATGCAAAAGGACATGTGCCGGGTGCGATCAATTTACTGCGTGGAAAAATCATCGCTTCTAAACTGGCAGCATATCCGGCAGACACTTTATTCGTGACTTATTGCGCTGGCCCGCATTGCAATGGTGCGACCAAGGCGGCGATCGTGCTCGCGCAAATGGGTCGTCCGGTGAAGATCATGATAGGTGGGATCACAGGTTGGCTTGACGAAGGTTTCGCGCTGGAGCGCAGTCAATAATAGCGACGAAAATCACAAATGAAATCGTTGAATGAATGTGAGAATCCTTATAGAACCTTGCCGCAGAGGCGCTTGTTTTACGCCGTGTGCAGCTTACTTCATCTAACAAAATTAATACTTACTATGATCTCGGAAACACCAGGCCAGTAATAAACTGCTGATCGCTATCGTAAATGGGATCACGCCCCACCAGCCGAAGACTGATGTGACATAGACAAAGCCAGCCCAGGAAAAATGGTTAACTTGTTCTAATAAGCCTGCCGCAAAATTGCCGTTAGCACGTCGGTTGAACTGTGCGCGTGGCTGGGGTTTGTTGAGCCACAAATTAATTAGGCTGACACAAAGCATGGACGCGATGGCGCTAAATAAGGTGAGCAATGCCAAGCCGGGTGCGCTGAGCATCACCCACAGTAATACCGGTAAAATCAAAAGCAATACAGGCAAGATCGCGGCGATCAGCTTGATGCTTTGAATTTGTTTTTGGTTGACGGGTGCGCTGTGTAGTAGATCTGCGGCGTCTTCCGCCATGACGATGATCCAGATCAGAGAGCCTGCCAAAGAAGAACTTAAGATGATCATGCCCGCTGCCATGCCAGGCAACATTGCTTTGCCATTAAAAATTAAAAACATGGCAGGGCATAAGTAGAGCAATTGCAGTAAGACATGTGAGATCAACTGGGGATCACGTCGGATTAAACGCCATTCTTTTAACAAAACATTGCGCGCTAAGCCTTGTGCAAATAGGTGGTTTTTTGCTTTAGCTGTCTTGTTCGTGACACTGGTGTTTGCCATCTGGCTACTTGCCAAAGCTTGTGATTTCGCCATGCCGCTGCTTTGCTGTACGCCACGCACAAAAAATTGATGTGTGAATTTGCTGGTTGCATAAAAAGCTGCGAATGCCAGCGCGGTAAATAGCGCTAGTTCGATCGGTGCCCCAAACAAGGCTTTAGCGGGAAGCCACAAGAAACTATCGCTGCCTAATGCTGCACCATCTTCAAATAATGGGCGAACTTTGGCGAGTAGCTCTTGTTGAAAACTTTTACCGCTATTGCCGAATAATTGCGATAGCAAGAACATCGTTGCACCAGTTAGCGCTCCTAATATCTGCGCCACGACTAAGGTACGCCGTATACCTAAAATTTTGACTAAACCCAAAGTCATCAACATAGCGATTGAAGCGGCAATAACTGCCATGCTTAATATGGTGGGATAAATGCCCAACCATCGTGCCTGTCCCAACACCAAGCCGACATGAGCGAATGGCGCTAAAAAGAACAATGCCGTGGCGCTGACGCCAAATATGACGGCCGCCAATTTCACCCGAAAAATCACTTTCGATGAGATCGGTGATGATAGTAATAAATCGAGATCGCCACGCTGAAACAAGGCATTCACGCTGCGGTTGAGCGCTAGCGACAGCATAAGACTAAACACGGCAAACATGGCTAGGCCTGTCACTATCAAGATGGCAGGTGCGGGTTGATCGGCTAGGGTAGGTAGTTTGCGGAGTATGACCCAGGCCAGAAAGTGCATGAAAATCAGTACGAACCCCATAATGATCTTCATACTCATAGGCATGCCGCGCTTTTGCTTAGCATTGGATTTTTGCCCGCTCATGTCATAAAAGAACAGGCGGATTTCATGCCATAGCAACCAACTCAGGCTGGCCGGCCTTAGCGTCAGTGTTAGCAAGTTACTTGGTTTTTTTATCGGTGGTGTCGGTAGTTCTGAACTCAGGCTGGTATGGCTCATGTTGCGGTCTCTGTCAATTCCAAAAACAGATCCTCCAAGCTCTTCGCACCTTGCAGACTTTGTTCACGCAATTGTTCCAAAGTGCCTTCAACGATCAGTTTGCCGTGTTGAATAATGCCGATGCGTTCTGCCAGACGTTCGGCGACTTCCAGAATATGGGTAGTCAGAATCACCGTGCCACCGCGCGCGACATGTTGCAGTAACAGGTCTTTGACCTGACGCGCTGCTGCCACATCGAGGCCCGTGAGCGGCTCGTCCAGAATGATCAATTCTGGTTCGTGGATTAAAGCACCTGCCAAGGCAAGTTTTTGCTTCATACCGCGAGAAAAACCTTCGATGAGTTCTTCACGATGTTTGCTCAAGTCCAGCCAGTCTAATAGTTCGGCTGCTTTGTCTTGCGCCTGCACGGCGGGCATACCCCATAAACCCGCAACGAACTCTAAATACTCCAGCGGCTTCAACTTGTTGTACAACATAGGATCATCAGGCAGGTAAGCCAGCTTTTGTTTGGCGGCGGCTGGATCTTGCTGCAAATCGATGCCTAAAATATGTATGCTACCTGCATCGGGCAGCAATAAACCTGCGACCATTTTTAGTGTGGTGGATTTACCGGCACCATTTGGCCCTAATAGCGCG
>CAUPNA010000057.1:0-24234 GCA_963512475.1 uncultured Undibacterium sp. | reverse complement strand
AGGGATCTAATCGTGCGGCAGAATCAATTAATTGTTTTGCCAATGAACCCGTTGCTGGATCCCAACCTAAGTTTTCTATACATTTGAGAGCCGCCAGCGCCGCATTCAAAACCACTTGTGGGTTGTCCGGTGATTTACGTGCGGCGCTCGACATCAAATCAACTGAGCCGCGGAAGTCGCCTTCTTTGGCTTTTTGTACGCCCAGCGCGACTAAGTCGCGTACTTCTTTTTGGCTGCGTTGCGCCAGCTCTTGTCCTAAATGTCCTTTACCAGCACTTTCAAAAACCCCCATCGCCTTTGTCACCATATCTTGGTTCGGTGCATTGCGCATAACTTCCATGATGACTTCTGACGCGGCCTCTTCTTGATTATGTTCAAGGCAGCTCTTGGCGAGGCCAAGCTTAAGATCGTTCGATAAACCGATATCTTCCCGATTGGCTTCGACTGCTGCATTGAGTTCTTGTGCAAGCCTAGCATCACCGGTTGCAGCATGTAGCATGGCGGCGGAAATTGCACGACAAGCTTCTGTTTTTTTGACGCCGACCATGCTTTTTTCTAAATCGCGAATCACCGATTTGGCTTGTTCGTGATCGCCTTTTTTTACTAAGGCGTTAACTAATTTAACATGATCCTCTGGATCCCGAAATTCTGAAAATTTGGCTTTGCTGACAACTTTTTTAAAAACATTTTCGGCGGTTTCTATATCGCCGGTTTCTAGTGCCAATGAGCCTAATTTTCGTAATCGGCGCACGGCATGAGGTGAAATTATCACCGCTGTGTCGAGTACTGATTTTGCTTCAGGTAGTTGTCCGATTGCTTCGTGGGTTTTAGACAGCCAATCATAGGCGTCCATATACTTATCATTTTCTTGAACTAGTACATTCAGTATGTCTTCTGCTTCTTGGTAGCGACCTTGCATAAACAAGGTTTTGGCAAGGCCAAGTTTCGCCCACGCGACAGCTTTCATGTCATAGAGTGTCGCGTACAATTGTTCCGCTTCATCCGCTTCACCCAAAATAACATGGAGCTCAGCCCGTAGGCGCATAAAATCGACGCTGTAGCGTGGGAAATTAGATTCGCCCTCAATGCAGGCGCCGATCGCCTCCCTTAAGAAGCTCTGCTCCATGAAGTTGTAGACATCGACAAAAGCTTTACGCTTTTCAATTGCTTTTAGAACGCGTTCAAGTAGGGTGTCCGCCGTAAATGGTTTGAGGAGGTAATCCGAGGGCGCTAGCTCTGCAGCGCTGACTACTTTGGCGTAAGCGCGTTCTGCAGTCACCATAATGAATATAGTTGAGAGCGGCGTGAGCTTGTGGTGGCGTATGTCTTCTAGTAATTGTTGTCCATCCTGACCAACTCCTAGATCGTATTCGCACAAAATTAAATCAAATACTTTATTTTGAATCGCCCGAAGTGCCGTGCCTGCACTGATGGCATGATCAATTTTTGTGATGCCACATAAATTGAGCATATTGTGTAAGCTAACCCGCATTCCTGAATGGGGTTCAACTAATAAGGCGCGTATTCCTTCTAACTTGCTCATGGAATCCTTTTTACCTGGAGGCTATTTGCGTTTTTCTGATTGTTCTTAGCAAAACAAGGCGTGCTGCTGATCTTATTGATATTGACGGTTGTTCTAGAGTAAAACTTTAACCGATTCCGTCTTGCCAATGTAGCTGCGTGGTAATTTATTTCAAGACAATTTATACAACGTCGCTGGGACGCCACGGTATGTCTTACTTGAGCACTTTTGCTATTAAGAGAATAGCAAGTGAAAGCAAAATGGTGGAGGCAAACGGAATCGTAAAAGTCTTACCAAACAACTTAAAACGTAAGTCGCCTGGTAATCTCCCTAAGCCTAGTTTTTGTAGCCACGGCAAGAGATTGGCAAAGATCACCAACGCGACGAAAATAACGATAACCCAACGTATCATGCATGTTCCTTAGGGATGTTTCTTAATGGAATACCGGTTTAATGCTTATAGCCTGTGGCTACGATCATGGCGTAATAAATTGTCGGGTAAATCTATACCGCAACCTAGTATTAGTACTTTAAACAATTCCCCCATTTCAGCAGGAGAAATCAGTTTTTGCACGGTGTTCGTCATGGGTAAATAGTTGACACTATCCTCGACCGGAATCCGACTAAGAAGGTTCGTGAGCCCAGTTTCCAGCAAAAAACCCGCCTGACTAGTGTACGCTAATAAGTCCAGACCAGCTTCCACACCTGCATGCGCCATTGCAGTGAAATCCACATGCGCGGTGATATCTTGCAAACCAGGCAGGTAGAAAGGATCGGGATGTGCATGATGTCGATAATGACACATCAAGGTGCCTTTATCTCGCTGCGCCAAATAATACTCGTGCGCCGGAAACCCATAATCAAACCAAATGCTGATACCAGCCCTCAAAGTTTCCGTCTGACCGGCCAGCAGCATGGCGGCGACACTGCGCATAAAACCATCTGCAATCGGATGAACTTCACTGATATAGCCGTCAGGCAGTGATTCTGCATCAGGTACCTGCTGTACCAAAAGGGCACTATCTTCCGCATTATCTTGCATACTAGTTAATGAAAATAGTGCACTTGCTTCAGCGTGTTTCGTTACACCGAGTCGACTCCATGTGCCCGCTGTTTTCATTACCAACTCAACTGGCATAGCATCCAAGACCTCATTGCCGATTACGACTCCCGAAAAAGCATCCGGCATACTGGACAACCAAACCACTTGCGGGAAATCTTTTAATCGTTCTTCTTGTCGGGCTCTGAGCTCACCGGACAATTCCACGATAAAATAGCGACTTAAAGGAATATTTGAATACTGGCATTCTGACAAGATGTCAAAGGCCAGTTTGCCGGAGCCAGCGCCAAACTCCATGATGTCGGGCGCAGTCTGTGCAAATAGCTGATGTGCAACTTGGGCGAGAGTGGCACCGAACAAGGCACTCATTTCTGGTGCGGTGGTGAAATCCCCATCTGCACCAAGTTTCGCGGAACCGCCACTGTAATAGCCTAAACGCGGTGCATACAGTGCCATCTCCATGTAGCGCGAGAACGGTATCATGCCGCCGGATTCAGCGATTTCAGCGAGTATCAGTTCTTGTAGTTCTAGTGAGGCCTGCTGCGCATCGGCCGATGGCACGGGCAATGCGAGTTTTTGGTTAGGTGTAGGATTAAGTTTCTGCATTTCAGCATTGTATTAAAAAGCGGGACGATTCCCATCATTTAGTGAAAACATTTTCGCCAATTGCAATATCAAATAATTTCACAGAACCTGTTATGGTGTTTGCGCTAAGTCGTTTGGCGCGCTGTGACAGATTGATCTCGATAAAGTAGGAAGACGATAAGTATGAATTTAGTTTCGCCGATGCCCTCATCTGTACCAGTAGCAATGGTAACAGGTGCCGCCAAACGTATTGGCCGTCATATTGCACTCATGCTGGCGCAGCGCGGGTGGGACATCGTCGTGCATTATGGACAGTCGGTACAAGAAGCTGCGCAAGTGGTGGCTGAGATCGAGGCACTGGGGCGACGCGCGGTGGCCGTGCAGGCAGACTTGGGTAACGTGGAGCAAGTTAAGAATATTGTCCCGCAAGCCTTGGCGTATTTCGGACGACTCGACTGCGTCGTGAACAATGCTTCTTTGTTTGAAGCAGATAGCGTTGAAGATTTTTCACAAGCCTGTCTGGATAAGCATATGCACGCAAATTTGATGGCACCTTTGATGTTGGCGCAGGATTTGGCGGCCAGTTTAGCTGTCGATGCGCCAGACGGAATGGCGGTGGTGATCAATATTCTCGATCAAAAATTATTTAATTTGAACCCCGATTATTTGTCTTACACCTTATCGAAAGCGGCCTTGCATACGGCAACAACGATGCTAGCACAAGCCTTGGCGCCAAAAGTGAGGGTAGTTGGTATTGCCCCTGGCCTATCGATGGTGTCTGGAGATCAAAGTGCGAGCGATTTTGAGGCAGCGCATAAAGTGACGCCCTTAGGCCGATCCAGCACCCCGCAAGATATTGCTGAAGCAGTGTGTTATGTGGCTGCAGCAAGAGCAATTACCGGCACTACATTATTAGTTGATGGTGGCCAGCATTTGGTTCCAACACAACGTGATGTGATGTTTCTGGCGACTGCAAACGCAGTGCGTCCTTAGCAGTTTTATTGTTTTTAATTTAGACGTTTTCTAAGTAACCATTTAAGCGATCATTTATGTTATCCATACTCCACCACCCGCAACTTGCCGATTGCCGTCGTTTGTTTTTGCGAAACTATGAAGTCTCTATCAACATCGGCGTTCATGAATTTGAAAAAAAGGGTGAACAGCGTGTGATGATCAATGTCGACTTGTATATTCCATTAGCATTATCGACGCCCAAAGATGATCAACTCGATGAAGTCGTTGATTATGATTTCATGCGTGGCACGATCGCCGCGCGCGTTGCGCAGGGACACGTCCATCTACAAGAAACGCTGTGTGACGATGTCGCGAAAATTATGCTGTCACACCCACGCGTACGCGCGGTTCGGGTCTCTACCATGAAGCCCGACGTTTATCCAGACTGCGAAGGTGTTGGGGTTGAAGTGTTTCAAATTAAAACAGAAGGGTAAGTCAGGTTATGCAAATCATCACTATGCCAACGCCAGGAAAATTGGCGCAAACTGCATCGACCCGATCGCCGGAAAAGATCGCTTACGAAAACAATAAATTGCACAAACGCCTGTGTCGCCTGGTGGGTCAGGCAATCGGCGATTTCAACATGATCGAAGACGGCGACAAAGTCATGGTGTGTTTGTCTGGCGGTAAAGACAGCTACGCTTTGCTCGATATTTTGATGACTTTGCGTGAGCGGGCACCGATCAATTTTGATATCGTTGCCGTCAATCTTGATCAGAAACAACCTGGCTTTCCAGAAGATATTTTGCCTGCTTATTTGGATAAGCTTGGCATTCCGTACCACATCGAAAATCAAGATACCTACAGCATCGTCAAGCGTTTGGTACCTGAAGGTAAAACCACGTGCTCATTATGTTCGCGTTTGCGCCGCGGAATTTTGTATCGGGTTGCTGATGAATTGGGAGCAACAAAAATCGCGCTCGGTCATCATCGCGACGACATCATGGAAACCTTCTTTTTAAATATGTTTTTCGGTGGCAAACTCAAAGGCATGCCCGCCAAACTGCAATCGGATGATGGCAAACATATTGTGATTCGTCCTCTGGCTTATGTAAAAGAGTCGGATACAGATCGCTATGCGGAAGTGAAACAGTTCCCGATTATTCCTTGCAATTTGTGTGGTTCACAAGAAAACTTGCAGCGCAAACATATAAAGCAATTGATGCGCGACTGGGAGAAACAACATCCGGGTCGTGTTGACAATATTTTCTCTGCTCTATCGACCGTCGTCCCGTCCCACTTAATGGATAAAGATCTGTTTAATTTCCGTGATTTGGCCTTGACGGGCGATGCTGTACTTAATGGCGATATCGCGTTCGATGACGAGCCTTGCGCGACACCCACGGTAGGCGTGATTAGTTTGCATACTGATCCAGATTGATGCTTGGAGTTGTAGAAAGTGCGCCTTAGGGCGCATTTTTTTTGTCTACGTTTTTTCTTGCTCTAGTGTTATGACGCTTCGTGTTGCTGCCAAGACAGATTTCATCCTCTTTGGTGGGTCTTCATCACTGATAAGTCGTCGTTTGTCGCATCCTCAACCTGCGATGTGTTGCGCAGATTACACTTTATGCCATGGTATTGCATGTGAAATTGATGCATTAAGGCTACTTTGCCGCCATGGAGCGTTGTACTTTCTGAGAACTACCGTAGGGAAATGTAACAACGCAGAAAATGCAGCGTGCAAAGAAAGTCACTTCTACCGAATTTAAAAATTATGCAATTTCGACAAGCTAGGATTATGATGCTGTTTCTAATTCGGCATACTAAACATCAGCTACATCTAAAAATGCAGTGAATCGCAGTAAGAACCGGCAACAATCCCGCAATCAATAGAAAAGAAAAGGAAACATGATGTCTACAAATGCACTATCGACAATGGCAAAAGTATTTTACGAACCAAAATCTGCCTTTGAGTCTCTAAAGGAAAAACCCGCAGCATGGCTGCCATTAGCCTTGATTATTCTTGGCAGCATGGCCGTGTTTTATTGGTACTACTCGACAGTTGACTTTCCTTGGTTGCTCGACCATACCTTAAGTGCTCAGCCAGATTTGAAGCCTGAGGCGAGAGCTGCAATGGCGAGTTTCATGACGAAAAATGCCATGATGTACTCGACGCTGGGAGGTCTGTTAATTGCAACCCCGATCATTTACGCTGTATTCGCTTTGTACTATTGGGTCGCGTCTAAAGTTTTGGGTAGTGCAATCGGCTACGGCAAGTGGTTTCACTTTGCAATTTGGATTAGTGTTCCCGCTTTGTTAGGTTTACCATTGATGGCGATCCAGGTTGCAACAGGTCATGGACAAGTGGCAATGGAAGACTTGAATATGCTGTCGTTTAACTATTTGATAGCACATGCGCAACTGGGCACGCCATGGGCGAGCTTTTTGAATAATTTGAGCTTGCCTACGCTGTGGACTGTATTTTTGTCTTTTGTTGGTTTGCGTGTTTGGACTGGACGCGGCACGGGTGCTTGTGCATTTGCGGCAGTGTTGCCGTACGCTTTCTTCTACGGCGGCTGGGCATTAAAAATTGCATTCTCTAACTAAACGGTAGCGACTATGAACAAAAGTAAACTGATCGGTATTACAGCGCTAGTCGCCGTGATTGCAGTACCACTTGCCATCAAATTTAGCGGTGGAAAACCTAAACTAGAAGTCGAATTAGCCGCTGTCAGCAAAAAAGAAATTCAACCGTCGATTCTGGCATCGGGCAATTTTGTCTTCCGCCAGCAAGTGCAATTGTCGAGTGAAGTGATCGGTAAAGTATCCGAAGTACTGGTCAAAGAAGGCGACAAGATACAGCAAGGGCAAGTGTTGTTGCGTCTTGATCCAACTTTGATCAAAGCCGAGGTCACTCAGCAACGCGCCATCGTGCGCAGTGCGCAAGTGAATATTGAACGCGCGCAGTTGAATGTCGATCGTCAACAAGTCAACGTCGACCGTAGTCGCCGCCTCGCCGAGGCGAAGTTTATCGATACCAGTAAGTACGAAGATGCGGCGCATCAGTTCAATGTCGCTAAAGTTGACTTGCATGCAGCGCGTGAAAGTATGCAACAAGCCAGTGCGTCTTTAGACCAGGCGTTAAAGCGCTTAGATAAAACCGAAGTCAAAGCGCCGATTAGCGGCACAGTGACCGCAGTTCAGATCAAGATCGGCGAAACGGCGGTCGCTAGCGCGACGGGTATGGCGGGTTCTTCTTTAATGACAATTGCCGATGTGGGCAGCATCATGGCTGAAGTCAATGTCGATGAAGCTGATGTCGCTAAAGTCGCTGTCGGACAAAAAGTCAAAGTGTATCCAGCGGCCTTTGACGATCAACCAGTGGCCGGTATCGTAGAAGAAGTGTCGATGGCACCCAAGGCCACTTTAGCTGGTGCCTCACAAGGTAAAAGCTATGTTGTGAAACTACGTCTGGCGGAAACCATGTTGGGCATCCGCACCGGTATGACTTGCCGGGTTGAGATTATTACGGGCGGCGGTAGTCCAAAGCCAGTGTTGCCAATTCAGGCGATCTTGACCGGCGATAGTATGAAGTTAGATAAAGACACGAAAGAGGCTAAAGAGACAGTTAAAGGCGCTGGTGTCGTCTTTATTGTGAAGGACGGCGTCGCTCGTAAGAAGGAAGTGAAAGTCGGTATCGCAGATGACAATAATCAGGAAATTTTGTCAGGTGTAGCGGAAGGCGATAATGTCGTGACGGGTCCTGCGCGCGTGCTGCGTGCATTGCGCGACGGTGATCAAGTCAAGGAATTAAAACCAGCGGACAAAGCGAGCAAAGATGTCAAAGCTGTCGACGCAAAACCTGCAAGCGCGCCCGCTGCTAGTGCATCAGTGGCCGGTGCGGATGGGAAAAAACCGTGATTACGCTGACCGCTATCGAAAAAAACTATCAAATGGGTGACCAAACTGTGCATGCTTTGCGCGGTGTGGATCTGCACATTGCACGCAATGAGTTTGTAGCGTTTATCGGTGCATCTGGTTCGGGGAAATCAACCATGATGAATATCGTCGGTTGCCTCGACCGGCCGAGTGCTGGTACCTATCAACTCAATGGCCGTGATGTGGCAACGATGGAAAGCGATGAATTGGCCTTGGTACGTAATGCCGAGATCGGTTTTATTTTCCAGAGTTTCCATTTATTGCCACGCGCTACTGCTCTCGACAACGTGGCGCAGCCATTGATTTATCGGGGCATAGGTTATAAAGAACGTAGTCGTTTAGCCGCAGAAGCACTTGATCATGTGGGCTTGGGCTCACGCATGCATCATCGTCCGAATGAATTGTCCGGTGGTCAAAGGCAAAGGGTGGCGATCGCGCGCGCACTTGTGGGGAAACCCGCAATTTTATTAGCGGACGAACCGACGGGAAATCTTGATTCAAGCACCAGTTTAGAAATTTTGGACTTGATCAAAGAAGTGCACAGGAATGGGCAAACGGTGGTGATGGTGACTCATGAGCCGGAAATCGCAGCGCAGTGCCATCGCGTTGTACGATTACATGACGGTCGTGTGTTAAGCGACGTTCGCAACGTACCGGGAGATTAAAATGTTTCTTCTATTCGAGAGTATCCGGTCAGCGCTTAACTCAATTCGCGCCCATCGCATGCGCAGTTTTTTGACGTCGCTTGGGATTATCATTGGTGTCGCTTCGGTGATTACGGTGATCTCGCTGATTCAAGGTTTATCGAAAAGTGTGACCAAACAGTTCGAAGGTTTGGGTGGTAATTCTTTAACCATCACTGCGCATAACACCATGAAAGACGCGATGCGCGGCAAGTTTAATGAATTGCGATTTGAAGATATAGAACAATTGCGCACGCATGTTGATGAGATCGCCGACGTTAGCCCTTTGTTCTTGTTGTCGTCACCGACCGTGCGCTTTGGCAGTACTGAGACCTCGGCACGCATTATGGGAACGACACCGACGTATCAGGATGTCCAGCAGCGTTTCGCCGCGATGGGACGCTTCTTGAGTGATTCGGATGAATCAAGTGCACGTCGCGTGGCAGTGATAGGACCTAAGCTGATTGAGACTTTGCACTTGCCTGAAAATCCTATTGGTCAATACATCAGTTTCAGTAATGAGTGGTTCAAAATTATTGGCGTGATGGAAAAGCGCGGTGAATTATTTGGGATGTCACAAGACGATTATGTGATTATTCCTTTCCGCACCGGACGTAGCTTGATGGGGAATAATCAGCGCCTGCGTAATATGCAATTCACGGTGTCATTGAAAGACATTTCCAAACTGGAGGAAGTCAAACCACGTATCAAAGCCGTGATGCGAAAATCGCATAAATTAGATCACGATGCGCCTGATGATTTTGAGATGGAATCATCAGATCAGTTGTCTAAGAGTCTCGATAATATTACGGCGACCGTGACTTTGGTGATGGGCGGTATCGTGGGGATTGCCTTGTTAGTGGGTGGTATAGGCATTATGAATATCATGCTGGTGTCAGTGACCGAACGGACGCGTGAAATTGGTATCTGTAAAGCGATCGGAGCACGTAGCCGTGACATCATGATGCAATTCCTGATCGAAGCAGTGACACTATCGGTGTTAGGTGGCTTAATCGGCTTGATACTAGGCTATGGCTTGGGATTCGGTATCGCGAAAATGATTCCCGATTTCCCCGATGCTGTCGTGCCGTGGTGGGCGGTGGTATTGTCCTTCGTATTCTCGGCAGGTGTTGGTATTGTGTTCGGCGTGATGCCCGCCAGCAAGGCGGCGAAGCTTGATCCTATTGATGCGCTCCGGTATGAGTAAATCTTGAGAATAGTCGGAATTAGTATCGAGTAATGGCAAAGTCGTACATTGGGTAATGAAAACAAAAGGCTTGCAGTGATCAATGATCCTGCAGGCTTTTTGTTTTTTTTAATGGTGACACCTTTGAATACCCTTGAATTGCCATCTGTCGTTTGGCGCTTAGTTTGTGCTGGATTCTGTATTACTATTGCGATCTTGTTTAACCCAGATTTTCCATTAGGCGCGTCTTCGACGCTATTTGAGTGCTGGCGGCGCATTTTCGGTCATTTTTTTCGTTCTTCGTTGCAAATAGCGAGCTATTTTCGCCTCATTCACGTAAAAACTGCCTTGAAAAGTGCATCCACCATCGTCTCAAATCCTAATGGAAATTCTGGGTTTAAGTTGGGTTTGTTTTAGATCCTTTATCAAGTTTTGTATAGGAAATTTGTCTTGCTTCGCTATTTTTCTCAACACGCCCAAGCTTTCTTTTCTGTGGTCATCTCGTATCGACATTGCAATTTTCGCTTTACCCATGCACATATTTTTCTTACGGCAATTTTTTGTGCTCACGGCATGGAAGCGTCGGCGCAAGCGCGTGTTGAAGCAAGCCCATTAACGAACGTAAAGCCTCTGCAATATGTCGCACAATATGTCATTGAAAAACCTTTGCGTGAAATTGACATCTCGGGCAATATGCAAATATCGACGATGCAACTACAAGAGAAACTGCAAGACTTCATCGGTAAAAATATTTCAGCAAGCGATGTTGAGGAAATTCGCACACGCTTGAGTCGACTGTATATCGACCAAGGTTATCTAAATTCTGGTGCTGTGTTTGTGATGCCAACCACGCATCACGGTGATAGTTTGCAATTTAAGATTATCGAGGGACGTTTGCTGGAAGTGCGCGCTCAAGGATTGCAAGGGCTGGACGCTAGTTATGTGAAAAGACGTTTGCCAGACCGCTCGCACGTACTCAACATGAATAGCTTGCGTGAACAATTTCAATTGCTATTACAAGATCCTTTGTTTGAACGTATACAAAGTCGCTTGTTGCCGACAGGCACATTGGGTGAGGCCATCTTGGAACTCGATGTGCTGCGCAAGCCTGCCTATAGTTTTTCAGTTTTTGCAAATAACTATCGTTCGCCTGCGATTGGTGAGGCGGTAATCGGAACCACGGCAGTGATACGCAACTTGAGTGGTGGTGGCGACACGCTCGATCTACAAGTTGGTAAAAGTCATGGTGCAGTGCCTTATCACATCGGATGGATGACACCCTTGAGTGACCCGAACCGCAGTGTGCAAATTAGTTGGGATCATGGACGTAGTTCGGTCGTGGAAGCACCATTGGATTTAGTTGATATTCATAGTCAGACCAAGGCGATGGCGTTTAAATTGAACCAGACGCTGGTCAATACTTTAGCCCGTCGTGTTGAAATTGGCCTAGCGTTAACTAGTAAGCAGACAAGGAGTAGTTTGTTAGGCGAAGACTTTTCCTTTAGCCCAGGAGAAATCAATGGCCGTTCGAAAGCGCATGTGCTGAAATTCTCGCAGGACTGGAGTGAGCGCAGCGAAAAAACGGGCTTGCTGGCGCGCTCGGTTTTTCATTTTGGACGTAATAACAATCAAATCGATCATCGATTTGACGTATCTGATTCTGATGCGCAGTTAGTACCGCCTCGTCAGTATTGGTATTGGAGTGGGCAATTGCAATGGCTTAAACAGCTGCCGGATTGGAACGCCCAGTTGGTATTGCGGAGTCAGTGGCAATGGAGCTCTTCGCGCTTGATTCCCATGGAGAAAATGGCCTTGGGTGGCAACGCTACCGTGCGTGGTTTTCGAGAAAGTAGTTTGTTGCGAGATCAAGGGCAAATGCTGGGTCTTGAATTCCATAAAAATCTCTTTAGCAACGCTGCAAAAGCACTGCAAATTTCAGGCATAGTGTTTGTCGATGCAGGACGCGGAAAAAATCATCATGAAACTGCGCAAACTTTATCCTCATTTGGGATAGGTATGAAAGCGCAAAGCACAGCTTGGTTTGCCGATTTGATATACGCAAGTCGTATACAAGAGCCAGTTACTATGTCTGGTCAAAAGAAGTCCACCTGGCAAGATAAAGGTGTGCAATTGCAACTTGGTTATAAATTCAATTGAGCGGGTACAAGTCATGCGATTAATTCAGGCGATGCCGCCAATGTCACTAATCAAGACCGCTTCCTTTTTGATGTCTCGAATCAGCGTGCCGCATTCTTTGATCGCATTGATCACGTTGATGCTTCTTGGTTTGTTATTGGCAACCAATGCAGATGCGCACAATGCAGCGTTTATAGAACAATCAGCTTCTTCGTCGTCATCATCATCTTCTTCAGTAAGTCAATGTCAATCAAGTTTCTTGTTGCGCCTCCAGGATTTAAGAGCACGCTATCAGACTGGCATCGATCGTAATCTCAAAAGCGAAAGAAGCATAGCCGCCCTGGAATTGGGAAATCACCTTCAGCAGATGGGGCGTTATCAGGAGGCGCATCCCATTTTGCAGGAAGCAGCAAATTCGGCGCTGATTCCATTGCAGCGTTCTCATGCACTGATAGCGCTCGCCAATATCGAAGTCGAATTAGGTCGCCGTGATCTGGCTCAGAATGCCTATCGCGAGGCCTTAGTGACATCGCCTGCAGCTATTGAGATCAGCGTGAGTGTCGCATTGAATCAATTGGCCTTGATGCAAGCCAAACAGCTTTCGGTTTCCGTCTTGCAAGCGCTGGAGACCAGCTTGCAGAGCTTACCCGATGGGGAAATGAAAGCGCGCTACTTGGTGCAATACGTATTGCAAGCTAAACGTAGTAGTGAGATAAAACAAGCCAATTGGGAAACGAACTTGCTGCAAGCGTTGCAGCAAAAAATGCAGCAAGCGTTGCAGATGGCGACCGCGGTCGATGCGAAATATTTACAGATCGAAATTTTAGATCAGCAAGCACAGCTTTTGGAAGAGTTGGGTCGTGATAGCGAATTGTTAGCGGTTTCAGATAGTGCGATTTTATTGTTGCAGCAGCTCAATGCGCCTGAGTTGATGATCGCGCTTGAAGCACGTCGTGCCCGCGTTTTCGCACGACATCAGCAAACGCAAAATGCGATTAAGAGCTATCGTTCGGCAGTGCGATATATTCAAGAAATTCGTCAAGATATTCCGGTGTCGTATGCGCAAGGCCGATCAAGCTTGCGCGAAATTATTGATCCCGTCTATTTGGGTTTGGCTGATGCGCTACTCAAAAGCACAGAACAAGCCAGCGCAAATGAAACTGCCCAACTCTTATATCAAGTGCGTGATGTGGTAGAACAAATTAAACAAAATCAGTTGGATGACTACCTTGGTAATCGCTGTGCCACTTCAGCCACCTCAAGCACCTCAAACAACAAGCCAGCTGCGTCGAATACGCTCAAGCTGTCAGCGGGAACGGCGGTGTTGTATCCGATTATTTTTCCTGACCGTCTGGAGTTGTTGTTAGAGACAGCGGGTCACATCGAACGTCATCGTGTAGAAATTCGCGCTGATAAATTGACTCAAGATGTCGCTGCTTTTGCCAGTGCGCTGCGGGCGAATCAAAGTTATAAAACTTTGTCACGTCGCCTGTATCAATTGTTGCTTTCTCCCTTGGACACAGAATTAAGTACGAAAAAAATTGAAACACTGGTGATTGTTCCTGATGGTGTGTTGCGCTTGTTAGCTTTTGCCGCGCTGCATGACGGGCAACATTACAGCATTCAGAAATATGCGGTCGTGACTTCACCAGGTTTGCGTATCATCGCCCAACAAGATAAAAAACACCTCGATGCAAGCAAGCTAGGTAACAAGTACCGCGTGCTGTTAGCCGGTGTCAGCGAGCCAGGGGCAGTGGTCGATCGCTTACCTGAAGAACTGGTTGAACAGTTATTGCAGACTGATGATCTAAGCCCTAGTGAAATGCGGGGTAAGGCGGCGAGAAAAAGAGCGTTGCGAAGTGACTCTTCGAGTCCCAATAATAAGCAAAGTGATGCGGTGGAAACAATCTCTGCAGAGGATGCGCAGGCGGTTTCGAACAAACTCAAACAGATTTTACGGCTCGATGGCGTTGATGCTGAGATCAGCGCCTTGCAGAAAATCGTACCCGCGACATCCCTATTAAATCGAGCATTTTCATCCCGTGGTTTTGCGCAGCAAGTGCAAAGCGGGCAGTTTGATATTGTGCACGTCGCCTCGCATGGCATTTTCGGTAGTAGCGCAGATAAGACCTTTATTCTGGCACACGATGACGTGATCACGATCGATCAGTTTCAGTCTCTATTGTCAGTGGATCAGTTGAATAAACGGCCTTTGGACTTATTGGTCTTGTCAGCTTGCGAAACAGCAGAAGGGGATGACCGCGCACCACTAGGCATCTCAGGCGCTGCGCTGAAAGCCAAAGCACGTAGTGCGATGGGATCTTTGTGGCCTGTATCCGATCTGGCCGCCAGTCAATTGATGCAGCGTGTTTATCAAAATTATGTGAATTTAGGTATGAGTAAAGCGCAGTCACTACGTCAGGCGCAGTTGGAATTGATGCAGCAGCCAGCTTATCTGCATCCAAATTATTGGGCCGCGTTTATCTTGGTGGGGGATTGGCAATGAAACGACGTCATTTACAACTAAAAATGATTGCGGCTGCTGCAATCGTTTGCCTGCTGCAAGCAAACCGCGTCGCCGTAGCTGATGTTCGTACTGACGGTAGCCTTGGTGCAGTGCAGGCTTTGAGTGGAAAAATGGTGGTGCCGCAAACCTTAGGACAGATAAAAGGACAAAACCTATTTCATAGTTTTTCGGTCTTGGATGTGAAACCAGGTGAGTCCTTGAGTTTTACTACCACTAATGCATTTCAAAATATTGTGGCGCGTGTTACCGGTGGCACCGCGTCAACCATACAGGGGCTTTTGCAAGTGCAGGGTGGAGCGGGTTCAAAACCGAATTTTTATCTGATGAATCCTCAGGGGATCTTGTTTAGTGAAGGTGCCGTGATTGATGTTCCTGCTGGCTTGCATTTGACGACTGCCAATTATCTACAGTTTGCGGACGGGCAGTTTCAAGCAGATTTGAAAGCCAGCAGTAGTTTGTCAAGCGCAGCACCGGAAGCTTTTGGCTTTTTAGGTGGAGAACGCGCTACCCTGCGCTTGACTGGCGGGGTAAAGCTACTGCCGGTAGATGCGCGGCCAGTTAGTCTGATCGCAGGCGACGTCAGCATTGAAGATAGCTTGATACGTACTTATGGTGGTGATATTCGTGTGTTGGCGGTAGCGGATGCAAAGCAGATTATCAATCAACTTGATCTTCCTGATCTGAAAGGGCGAATCGAAATAAGCGATGGTGGGCATTTAGATTCGTCAGGTAGTGCAGGTTTGAGTGGTGGCAATGTGTTGGTTAGCGGCGGGAATATCCAAATTGGCTCGCCAGAATTTACTTCATTTCGTGGTATCGCCAGCAACGCCACAGAGACTAGCGGAAAGGCCGGCAACATCACACTACGAGCCAGCGGCACATTACAAATCTTAAATGGTAATAGCATCACCTCATCGACTTATGGCAAGGCCGATGGTGGTGAAGTGACTATTCGTGCACAGCAGCTTTTCATTGATGGCCAAAACCTGACTGCGACGGGCATTCATAGCAATGCAGAAAGTAGTACCGGCAATGCGGGGCGCGTTAATGTCAGCGTCGATGAAACTTTACATATACAAAATGGCGGCGCAATTGCGACATCGACTTTTGCTGAAGGGCGCGCAGGTATTGTGACAGTCAAAGCAAAAAATGTAGAGCTTGATGGTAAAGGTATAGCTACTGGTATCGTCAGCGAAACCAATAGCTATCTGTCCAATGCTGGAGCGGGTGGTGAAGTGAACGTGCAGGCGAGTGAAAAAATAGCCATCATAGACGGCGCAACGATTTCAGCTTCTTCTTACACCGCAGGCAATCGCTACAAGGCGGCGTCGGCTGGGCAGATTTTTGTGCAAACTAAAGATCTGTATTTGGATGGACTCGGCGATAGTGGAACAGGGATACGTAGCTTTACCGCTAGTGTTGGCAATGCCGGCAATATCAATATTCAGGCGAGTGGCGATGTACATATCGTTAGCGGCGCAAACATAACGACTGAAACTAACTTCACTGGCGCTGGCGGCAATATTAGTTTAAGTGCAAAGAATCTCAGTATTGATGGATTCGGTGATGGGAATACTGGCATTTACAGTAACGTTGGAACGCAAGGCGTCGGTGATGCCGGTAACATCAAAATTCAAATCGATGAAAATCTACACCTGCAAAATTCTGCGAGGATTTCAAGTTCTACCGATAGTTATCGGAAGGGCTCAGCGGGTTCAGTGCAAATAGAGGCACGCAATATTGTGGTGAAAGGATCGCTAGATCCTGCGCTGCCGCGCACGGAAATTGCAAGTGCAGCGCACGCCAATGAGTATGATCGCTATTCCACTGGCAACGCTGGTTCGGTCGCGGTGAAAGCGAAGGAAAGTTTGACGCTACAGGATGGCGCAGGCATTTCGTCGAGCACCTACTACAAAGGAAGTGCCGGTACGGTGCAAGTTGATGCGGCGAAACTGTCACTGCTAAGGAACGCCAGTATCAGCTCTGATGCCGGTGAATTTTCGTCGGGACAAACAGGCAACGTTAACATCCATGCAAGCGATACCCTGTTGATTGATCATGCACGACTATCCATTAAAAACCAGGCGACCGTAGCAACGCCAGAAAGAATTAATATCAGTACTTTGCAAGTCAAAGCGGAGACCCTAAAACTTGACCACGCCGAAGTCACTGCGGCATCCAGTGGCAATATTGCCGCCAGTCAGATTCAGATTGATTTTGGGAAGCAGATGCACATGTTACCCTCCGTCATTACGACCAGCGCTGTTAGTGGTAATGGTGGGCGTATTCGTGTCAGTGGTCAGGGCGCTTTGATTTTGCAGCAGTCGCAAATTAGTACTTCGGTCACTGGAGTGGAAAATGGCAATGGCGGAAATATCGAAGTAGGTGCGCCTATCATGGTCATGAATAGTGGCGCAATACAAGCGAACACAGCCGCGCTAAAGGCCTTCGGTGGTGACGTACAGATCAAGGTAGGTGCAATTTTGAGTAGTGGTAACCGATTGACTGTGGGCGGATCTCCACGCCTGTTTGATCCTTCTCGCTTGCAATATAGTGTAATTCAGGCCGCTGCTGCAGATGGTGTGAGCGGTGCTATTTCACTCGCTTCGCCACCTTTGGATTTGAGCGCAAGCTTAAGTAATTTGTTCCCGCAAGTCATGGATAATAGTGAATTGAATGCAGACTTTTGCCGCATTGGAAATCAGAGTTCTTTTACACTACTCGGACGGGGTGGTTTGCCCTACAGTATTAAAAATTTGGCGCGTCCTAACTAAATAAGCCACACCGTGAAAGTGCTGACGCTGGTCATGGCACGGGTGTTGAAAATGGTAGCGAAAATGAGAGAGAAAATGAAAGTAGGGCAGCGTTTGCGAGTGACTTCAAATCTAGGACCTGCACTGGCGCGCTTGCGCCAGCATCGTTTTGGCCGCTTGATATGGTGGATGCTACAAATTGCAATCCTGCTAGGAATAGCTGCCGCTCTCACGCATACCCGTTTGGGGCAGAACATAGACTACGCACTCTACGATAAACAAGTCGAACTTAGTCGTCAGTATTTCCCCCAAACCGTTCAAGTGGATCCAGTGATTGTGGGTTTGGATGAAGCCTTTATCGACAGTATCGACGAACCGCTGAGTTTGAGTCACCAACATCTGGCACGTGTGTTGGAAATTATTTCTGCATCAGGTGCCATGGTGATTGGACTCGACGTCGCATTGCCTGAAAAACGTTTTGAAACTTTGGGCTTAAAGACGGATCCAGAAATGGATTTGCATCGTCGCTTGTTACAAGGCATGCTTAGCACGATAGCACAGTCAAAACTGGTGGCTGCTAAAGTGTGGGATAAAGATGCGCATCGTTTTAGAGAATCGCAGTTAGATTACGCTGTCGTATTGCAAACGCAAGCTAGCGATTTTCAGCCGCTGGCTTCGGCCCATGTATGCGCGGATATTGATGGAAAAATACGTCGATTTCCCGATCAGGGATGTCAACCTGATCGCTTAAATAGGAGTCTTGCTAGTGAGGTCGCAGCAGCCTATGGAAAACGTCAAGATTGGCGTGGCAGGATTAATTATCGCCTGGGTTCACCATTTTCTTATCAATCAATGAAAACGATATTGCAGATGGATGCGAAACAAGATGAGGCTGGATTACGTCGTTTGTTTGAAGCAAAAGTGGTGCTGATTGGTTCAACTCAGGATTACGTTGATATCTTGCATTTGCCCGTTGCGATGGCGGATTGGTTGCCAGAATCACGCATGCTGCCTGGCGTTTTGGTGCATGCACAGGCGTTGCGCAGCATACTCAATCAGGGATTGATAAAGACGATCGCATCATGGCAAGTGTCGGTGCTATGCGTGCTGGCTGGTCTGTTCTTGTTGGGGAACCGTATTGCTCTGAAGTTGAGTTTGGCGATGCTTGTTCTACTCAGTTTGTATATTCTGAATGCTACTTTATTTCTAAATAATGTCTGGTTGCCACTTTCGCCGATATTGATCACCCTCACTTTGTCCATTGGCTGGAGTGTTAGTGTACAAGCATGGAAACATTTTATCGATAAGCAAAAATTAGCCAGAGCATTTACCGGTCGCGTCAGCCCGCAGGTGATGAATGCTATTATGCACGGCGAGGTCGGCGCGATGCAGCATAGCCGGAGAGAAAAAGTATGCGTATTGTTTTCTGATGTTCGCAGTTTCACTAGCATGTGTGAGCATATGCCAGCAGAGCAAGTCGTTAATCTTCTTAATCGTTATTTCGCATTAATGGTTGCGGTGATACATCAGCACGGCGGCACCGTGGACAAGTTTATTGGTGATGGTCTGATGGCTTTTTTCGGCGCACCAAATAAACTTGCGCAGCCTGAGCAGCAAGCACTGTTCGCAGCAAGAAAGATGTTGCTAGCGCTGCAGGATTTCAATCGTGAAATCGCGATGCAGGGTTTTCCAGAATGGAAAATTGGCATAGGCCTGCATACGGGTGAGGCCGTCATAGGCATTTTGGGGTCGGAGGAGCGCCATGAATACACGGCAATTGGCGATGTCGTCAACACCGCAGCCCGGCTGGAAAGTATCTCTAAGGATTTGCAATACCCTATCATTGTGTCTGATGTGGTTGCCGCTGCGGTTGGTGATGATCCCAAGCTAGTACCACTGAGCGAGCAAGCTTTGAAAGGTCGCTCCGCTATTGCCGTGTTTGGTTCTGGCACCTAGCAATATCAAGCAACATCCAACATCAAATATTTGTATCTTCTTTAAAAGTGAAGTGTTTTATGAAAAAAATAGCGCAATGTTTCTTGAGTGCTTTGATATACGTCTCTGTCATGAATGTATCAGCACAGCAGGCAACTAATTACAAGGAGGTGAGCGTTGGTATCGTCCTTGATTTGCAAGGACAGGTCAAAGTGCTGGATCAGTCGCAAGCACGCAAACTTCAACTTCTAAGTTATCTCAAGCAAAATGAACAGATCCAATTGGAAGAGGGAAGTAAATTATCTGTATCCTTATATGCCAATCGTTCTGTCTATCGATTTGTGGGACCCGCGCTCATCGTGGCAGAAAAGGACCAGATTAAATTGCTTAAGGGTGCTGCACCTGACGTGAAGCAGGTGAAAGAAAAGTTAGTCGTGGGGGCAGAATCTAGCCAATTATTAACGGGGGCGATTCGTATGCGCCAATTGCCGCCGAAAATCGCCGTGTTGACGCCTGAGAATGGCGCCCTATTGTTGCATCCGCCCAAAGATCTGAATTGGGCAGCAGTTGAAAAAGCGACATACGATATTCGCATTGTCGATGAAGATGAGAACTTGATCATAGAGGCTCAATCGCAAAGCAATAGTTGGGCTTTACCTCTGCACTTGAAGTGGGTTTCTGGTAAAGCATATAAGTGGAGTGCGAGCTTTATTTCTGAGCGTGATGGTGGTCGTTATATGGCAAGCGGCGAGTTTCGCCTGATCGACGCCTTGTCCCAAGTCGAGCTGGAAAAGTTAAAGCCAAGCGAGGGCGCGATGATTGAAGAGTGGGTGCTGTATGCGGCCCATTTGGAATCGAAATCCATGTTCCAGGAAGCGCGAGAAACTTGGAAAAGGATCGCTCAGAGTCGTCCTGATTTGGAGCGTAGGCGAGATAGGAATCCGTAAACGAATCCAAAGTTTAGAATTGGATTTGTGTTGGCGATAGACGCAGTGTTTGGATGTGGCTGAGGTCTCAAAGACTTCTGACTCTGACTTGGAACCAAACTACGTCAAAGCTACGCTAAATAAAATGATCGCGCCGCTCAGCGCGCGATCAGAAAATAGCTCTTCCTAGCTTTCGTTCTGGTCTGGATGATTCACATGAAAATCGATAATCACCTGACCGCTGATTTTTTTCACAGTACCGTTGCGACGTAAAATGGTCGCCGTTTTTTCAGGCACATAGTATTGCTTAAGATGAATATCCACAGCTTTACTATGGAAAGCTTCGTTGACCGTTTTGTGTACACGCTTGAGCAATTGACGTTCTGCGACAGTCGCCACGCCTAGGCTAAAATCCTCTCCATAGTTAGCCTCGTTACTTAAACCGTTATCATATTCTTGATAAAAATCTGCTACCGTTTGATGGAAGTCTCGGCGGGTGGTGACGGAATAACGAACGGCGGTGTCGGGAAAGAAACTGCTAACGATATGGTGTTCGATCAATTCCTCAGGATCGGTACATAGCACTTGTATACGTTTGTCGCTTGATTCGATCACGATCCATTCATGACGTTCTACAAAACTGCGTTGAAAAGTTTTGGTGAGCAAAGGAATGCTGCGGTCGGCGCGATAAGCTTCGTAGTCGAAGCCATAAAATTTTGCCAGTGCTTCGCCTATACGCTTTAAAGATACTTGGAACTCATCGACAAGAATGTTTTCCAGATCAAGGCCTTTACGACGTGACGCGCTGGTTGCGAGCGCTAATTCAGGTGCAGAGAGTACGCCATCAATCACCAAATGATCATATTTGCTACGAACCACGGGTACCGGCTTTAAGCGCTTCTCAAACGCAACGGCCAATGTCTCACAAATAAGGCGCATGCCGTCTTCCATGATCGCAGAAAAATGATCACCTTCACTGGTATTGATCAATTGCAGCACACCGAGTATTTCGCCGCTAGACGCATTAACGATGGGGCCTGTCAACATTTGTTTGGTGCGATAGCCAGTACGCGAATCCACTTTGCTGCGGAACTCTAATTTGGGTGTGTACTGTGCCAGTTCTTCTAAGTCGTAAACGTTGCGAATGTTCACCAATTTTTTAGTGAGTGCAACGTATCCGGCAATACTACTGCCAGCGATTGGAAGGGCGAAATCTTTAAACGATTTCAAACCTGTTTTAACCGTGGTCTGAATTTCGAGCTTAGATTCAGTGACGGCATATAAAGTCAAATGCTCTGCTTTGAATTGGTCACGAATCGCGTCTGACAGATCCAACATGATTTGCTGAACATTGTCGGTCGCGTGAATTTTGTTGGTGATGTCCTGTAAGGATTTCAGGAATGTTAATCGATGAAACAGTTCATATTCTTCCGTATTCGCTCGTTGCATTGCTAACTTTCTTAAATGAGTAACCAACTTTTTATAGCCGATGAGTATAGCCTAAATGTGGTTCACGAAAATGTCGCGGCCTATAAAAGTACGGCACTTTTCACACCAATATTGGTGATTTCAGCGAAAATAAATCCCTATGGCAACATCTTATTTGGCACCACTTTCTTGTCTGTTTCCACTAGGAATTTTCCATGTCTCGTCGAGTTAAGATTGCCCTAATCTTGAGCTTAGCCAATCCTTCCCTTCGGCGATACGCGTGACTAACATAGAAGACACCAGGTCGCCGTTAGCATTGAGTAAAGTCGCAATAGGATCAACTAAGGTACCGATCACCATCGCTACTGGCAAAGCTTGTTCCATAGGAAAACCAAATGCGGTAATCGCAAACACTTCGCCGATGTACCCGCCATTCGGAATGCCACCTGCCACAATCGAAACAAGGACGGTAATTCCTATAATCGCTAACAACGTAGTAGGCGCAGTAAAATCTTTTCCAAACATCGCGAAGAGCAAGGCGAGTTTAATAATCGAGGACATACTGGAGCCGTCTTTATGGATCGGTGCGCCCAGTGGGATTACGATGTTGCGTACATAATCAGGAATATGCATTTTTTCTGCGGCTAATAAATTTGCTGGAATCGTGGCAATACTGCTGCAGGTGCCGACTGCGGTTAATGCCGGTGTTAGATTATTTTTCCAGAAGACTTTCAAGCCTAATTGACCCGCTGCCAGATACGCATACAGGCTAAAGAAAATCACAAAATAGGCAGTACAGGTTAAGTAGTATAGCGATAGAGGCTGAACATAAACACCTAATAATTGAGGGCCAAACACACCAACTTGATATGAGAAATAAGCACCCAGACCCAAGGGTGCTGTCTTCATAATCAACTCAAGTAGCTGCTTCATCACTTCATTGCCCGAATCTAAAAAACCCGCAAAAGCTTTGCCTTTTTCTCCGGCGCGCAATGTTGCAAAACCCACTAAAAGAGAGATTAAAATTAGTGCCAGCATATTTTTGCGTGCCATCAATTCAAAAAAATCGTTGACCGTTACTACTTGAGTGATACTGGTACCGGCGCTTTGATTATTGTTCGCTGGATTGTCCAATAAAGCTTGTTGCGCCATCGCACTTAAAGTTGCGTCATGGGCAATCGGAAAGATTAACATCACTGCCGTCATCACAGCTGCAGAGATTAAAACAGTGCCTAAGAAAACACCGCTAACGATGCCGAAGAGTTTACCGAGTCTGTCGGTTTTTTGCAGATTCGCGATGGAAGATGCGATCGTAAAAAATACTAAAGGAATGATGGCAGTGAACAATAGATTCAGAAAAATATCGCCGATGAATTTGATACTTTCAACTTGATTGCCGAAGATGAAACCAACCAAGCTACCAATGCAAATTCCACCTAAAAGTAGCAAAATACTGGCGTAGTTTTGTAGAAGGTTGGAGGAGTTCGCTGCTACGGTAGTATGAGTAGTCATGTTCTGCAGTCATGTGGTAAGTTGAAGTGTCAACGCTTGGGTGATCTTATCTTAACCGAAATAGCGAGCGCAGTTGTTGTATGTAAATTGACCAAAACAGATAATTAAAGCAAGGCCGTAAAAAAGCCAGATTCTGCATTACAAAATCTGGCTGATTCCTATTTCGTTTATTCGAAAAGTATTAGTTTGCAAATAGCTAGTTGCAATTAGGTCTTAATTCAGTTTTGCCGGCAGGTCTACATCACAAATACTAAAATCACCGCCTTTTTCATGACGTTTTTTTGTGATCAATTTTTCTAAAGCTTTACCGCTCATGACTTTAACTTGTGGTCGTTCGCTGGCGGGTAGGTCGGCTAAAATTCTGACGGTTTTCATGATGTCGGGATTCGTCGGCGGTTCGCCATGGGTGATGTTCAGCAGAATATCCATGCCGATAATCACGCGACCAAATACGGTGTAATCGCGATCCAAGCGACGGCTGGCGTCGAGCATGAAATACAGTTCGCTGTTGGCAGAGTCGCGTGCTTCGTTGCGTCCCATACCGGCAACGCCAGGGCAGTGCGCGCCCCAACTACGTAATAATCCATTGGATTTACTGATGGCATCGGTGACAGGCAAAGATTGCATGGGCACGCTGCCAAGGAAACCTGTTGCCGCATCGCTGCTTTTACTGGCAAATACATCGACTGCTTGGTAGGGCAGTTTGAACATCATCTCCGGTGGTAGATTCGGATAGGCTGTGCCGCCGCCGTCCTTATTATTGGGGTTGCCGGTTTGCGCTACGAACTTAGCGATCACACGGTGAAATTGCAGACCGTCATAGGTTTTTTCACGTGTCAGTAATTTGATGCGCTCGACTGCTTTAGGCGCCATTTCTGGTCGCATTTCTATGATCATGCGACCTTTGCTGGAGTCGATGATCAAGGTGTTTTCTGGATCGAGAGTACGCCAGTCATCTGCGGCGTAGCTAGTTGCGACAATGCAAGTGCTGAAAAAAGCGAGGGAAATGCAGCGTGATAGTTTCATGTGACTTTCCTTAGTCAGATAGGCGTGAGCTATTGTAAGGAAGCGCGGCGTGGACAGCCAGT
>CAUPNA010000056.1:0-24246 GCA_963512475.1 uncultured Undibacterium sp. | reverse complement strand
TCTTTTCTAGATTTAAGATGGCAAGTTCAAGGTGGGCTACTAAATCTACTTCTTGCAAGGCTAAATTTTCTGCGCGCGCAAGTGCGAGTAGTGTCTCTAAAGTGTGGTCAATTTCTTTCATCGATGATGTTAATAGTTGACGATCGTCTTTGGAGAAGGTCGTGTCGTCATCACGTTGCAGCAGGTTTTTGATGATGGTGACTGGGGTTCGTAGTTCATGGCTGATGTCACGTGTAAACAAGGTTTCGCGCTTTAAGGCTTTTTGCAATGACAGCAAACTTTGGTCTAGTGTGTTGGCTAAAAATCCAATTTCGTCGGTACGATTCGCTGCTGAGAATGTGACTTGATGCTTGTCCTCGGTACGCGATTTTAGTTCTTCATTCAGTTGTAATAGCGGTGCTGCAATGCGTCGCGCTAAACGGAATGCCAACAGCAAAGCACCGCCAGTCATTAAGAGGGCGACCACTAACATAAAATCAGCCAAATTTTTCGACAGATTATTGACGACTAAAAACGGACTCACCTCGGCGACTAAATAAGCACTTTGTGGATCGGTAGTCAGGCGTATCACATGGAAGTGGGTTTGCAGCTTGGTGAAGACTTCGGAGCGCGTGTCATTACGGCGATTTGCTGCTTGTACCGTGGTTTTTAGCGATTCTGGCAATTGCGTAAAGCTAGGAATTAACTGCATATAAGTGGCACTTGGCTGTCGCCATGTCGCAGTTTTTCTATAGTGATCTTGTAATGCTTTTGCTTCGTAGCTCAAAATACTTTCTAGCACTGCATCTTCGGTAACGTAGGCAACTAAGACCGCCACGCCGGTATAACTGACACACAAAAACAGCGTGAAGCTGGCAAGTGCTACAAAGAGCTGCCGCTTGATACTGGTTTTAAATCGAGCGAACATCATCATGTATCAATAGTTGATAACCAAGATTATGCACAGTGCGCACTAGATCATAGCCAGCCACATTGTCGAGTTGTTTGCGTAAGCTGTAAATATGCGATTTCAAAGCATCACTCTGCGGTGGCGCATCGCCCCAGATATCATGCAAAATCTGCGAGCGGCTAACCGCATCGGGATATTTTTGGGCTAATAAAAAGAGAATCTTAAATCCAACTTGCGTCAATGGAATAACTTGGTCTGTATATTCGGCACGCATGTCTCTGACGTATAAACGCAAAGCGCCGATCTGAATTTCCTGTTTTACATGCAATTGCTGACGACGACTTAAAGCCTGACAACGTAAAGCCACTTCACGAAAATCAAATGGCTTGGTCAAATAATCATCCGCACCTGTAGCGAAACCGTGCGCTTTGTCTTCAAAGGCGTCGCGTGCGGTCAACATTAAGATAGGCACATTACTTGGTGCTTGCGCCTTGATTTGTTGGCAGACCTGAAAACCATCAATATCTGGTAAGTTCAAATCAAGTAAGACCACATCGAAGTGTTCACTACTGGCTAGCTGCACAGCGTGCTTACCTTCGCTGGCAAAATCCACTTGCCAATGTAAGCCCGACAAAAAATCACCAAGCTGACGCGCGATATGGGGATTGTCTTCAACAATTAATAGCTTTAGTGGTTTCAAAATGACGAAGTCTTATGAACAGGGCAGGCTTTTATTGTAATCCAAATGACAGTGGGCGCTATTGACTATCTTTGGAAATATCGAGCCCCACCATGTAAGCAAATTTAATCATGTCCGCTAATTCTGATCTGGCTCTGATCTGGTTTAGGCGAAATGCCCAAAGCAGTTTCGATGAACGGTGCTTTAGCTTCAGTATAAGCAGACTTATCGTTAGCGTGTTGAGCCGCAAGGCGTAACTTTAATTGCTGATACTCAGATCGCAGTTGGGGGTCTGAACGTAACAAGTCACGAAACTTCAGATGTTCGCACCAGATGCGTGAGCCAATTTCCACCCCATGCAAGTGGATGCGCAAACCATGGTCGGGAGATTTTACAAAGTAACGTCGCGTTGGAATTTCGTTCTCGTATTTGGAAACATAGCTAAACCCGAGCGCTTCAAGTGAAGCAATCTGAGATTCAATATCACTGAGCGAGTTTGTGCCAAGTAGCATATCAATCACTGGTTTTGCACAAAGCCCGATGACCGCAGTGCTGCCTATATGTTCTATCTGGGATTTTTCAGGGGAAAATATCATGAGCAACTCCTGGCGGATTTGCTCAAAAATACGTGGCCATTCTTCTGAATAAGGGCGGATGATGACGTTCGACTTCATATTAATTTTAATTGGATCTTTGTTTGACGTGGCGCTAAGCATTTCGCTGCGATTATCGTGTTTTTAGCAGTAATCCTTGACTTCAAATCGACAGCGAATATGAGTAGAAAAAGGCGTGCAACAACGAGCTAACGGGAACGAAAATTAAGTTTTTTTATTTGTTCTCTAAGATCTCTTAAGGGGAAAAGACGAGTGAGAATTTCGTACTCTACCGATTAGAAATTGATTTCCTTATCTTTGGTTTCAGGCAGTAAGTAAGTACCTATGATCAGCGACATGGCGGCTATCGCGATGGGATAATACAAGCCAGAATAAATATCGCCGGTACTGGTTGAAATTAAAGTAGAAAAATACAGCATGAAGCCACCGAAGTACCCAGTTCCGATGTGATAGGGCATGGAAATGCTGGAGTAACGAATTCTAGTTGGAAAAAGCTCGACTAGATAGGTCGCAATTGGGCCGTAAGCCAAGCACACATAAAAGACAAGAATAAAGAGTAATAACACCACCATCGGTCGATTGATCGCATTACTGTCGGCTTTCTCTGGGTAGCTGGCAGTTTTCAGTGCTGTCTTAATTTGTTTAAGATCACCGCCCTCAATATGAATGGCGCCAATTTGCACTTTCAGTTTGTTATCAGAAACGATTTCTAGTGTGTGCGGGATACCCGAGGCATTAAAAAAATCTCGCAATTTTTCGCACTCGGTAAGTGGCGCGGAAAAAAGTGGAACGGCACATCGATCAGCAAAAATGGTCACAGGCGACTGCGTGATCGCTTGCTCTAAGGCGGGATTCGCATAGTGCGTGAGTGCTTTGAATATCGGGATATAAGTGAATATGGCCAAAATAAAGGCGATCATCATGATACGTTTTCGCCCATAGCGATCAGAGAGTTTGCCAGCGAGCTGATAACATGGAATTGCCAAAGTGAGGGCGATGCCAATCAAGATGAAGGCTAATGGAGGATCAACTTTTAAGGTCTTGGTCAGGAAAAACAAGGCGTAGAACTGGCCCGTGTACCAGATGATTCCAACCCCTGCGACAGCGCCAAATAGGGATGACAATACGATTTTGAGATTGGACCATTCTAAAAAACTCTCACGCATCGGTCTTGAGGTCAGTTTCCCCGCTGCTTTCATCTCAAGAAAAATCGGTGACTCACTTAAGCGGGATCTAACATAGAGAGAGACGCCAAAAAGGAGAATAGAAATCAAAAATGGAATACGCCATCCCCAGATCTTGAAATCCGCTGGGCTGATAAGGGTCTGGCAAAGCAAGACCACCATGAGCGATAATAAGAATCCGAGTGTGGCACAGATTTGTATCCAACTTGTTGCATAGCCGCGACTCCCCGTTTTTGCGTGCTCCGCGACATAAGTTGCTGCGCCTCCATATTCGCCACCCAGAGCGAGACCCTGTAGGCAACGAAGCGTGACCAACAAAATAGGGGCAGCAATTCCAATGTCTGCATAGGTCGGGAGTAGGCCGATCGCCGCGGTGGATAGACCCATCAGTCCCATGGTTAGCATAAAGGTTTGTTTGCGACCGATCACGTCACCCATACTGCCAAAGATCAGTGAGCCAAATGGGCGTAAAATTAAACCCGCGCCATAGGTGGCGATACTCGCGAGAAAAGTGGCAGTTTCACCTAATGCACTTGAGAAAAACAGCGGCCCCATGGTGGTGGCTAAGGTGGCAAATACAAAGAAGTCATACCATTCAAATGCGGTTCCTAAAGATGAACCGAATATGACTTTTCTTAGCTCCTTGTTGTCGGTTTTTACGTCATTCTCTGGGTTTATTGAAGTCATAAAGAGATCTCACCATTTATTTATTATCGATGACTGCGATTGGCAATTCCAAAGTGAATGTACATCCCTTGCCTACATGACTTTCGACGGCGATACTTCCCTTCAAAATAAAGGTCACAATGTTATAGCTAATATTTAATCCTAAGCCGACATAGCCTTGCCCCAATTTTGTCGTAAAGAAGGGATCGAATATGCGTTTGAGATTTGACTCATTTATTCCTACCCCGTTGTCATGGAATGTGAGTATGACTGTGTCATTTTTACCGCGTGTCGCCGTTAAGTTCATTTGCCCCCGTGAGGCATTTTCAAAAGCATGTGCTAGTGAATTCATGACCAAATTGATGAGTACTCTAGTCAAAGGCTCTGGATAGCTGTGCATGTGGATGTCGTTTGGAACCTTGATGCTCAGCGTGTGCCCGGAATCTTGCAATTCTTTGCCGATCAGGCTTGGAATTTTATGTAGTAACTCGTGCAAGGTAAATTGACTTAGTTGTTCACTCTCTTGATTCGCCGCTACTTGTTTAAAGCTGTTGACTAAGTTAGCGGCAGTGCTTAAACCTCGCATTACCATCTGCAGTGAACGTTTGCTTAAGTCAATGAAGCCTTTTAGGTCGGAACGGCGTAAGCTGTTTTTCGTATTTAAGTCCTCAAATGTGGCGGTCTCCATTTCCATCGTGGATGCCGCCAGTAAGCAATTGCCAATCGGTGTATTTAGTTCGTGAGCGATACCAGCCACCATCGAACCCAATGCGACCATTTTGCCATGAGCGACCAACTGGACATGGGCATCTTGGAGTTGTTGATAGGCTTTGGCATTGACAAAGGCGGTTGCACCATAGGCGCATAGCGCTCGAAAAATCAGTTTCTCACGTTCGCTGTAAACATTATGTTTGCCCGAGCGAACTATCATGACGCCCATTACTTGCTCAGCGACCACTAGCGGTGCAAGCATCAGGCTGTGCATAGGTGCGCTGCTTGGAAATAGCGTATTCAATCGGCTCGTCGTGGGGTCTACAATCAGTTCGCGACGTTCTGTAATGCAGCGTTGAAGATAGTCATTTGAGTCATTTGAGTCTGTGAGGGAAATCTCTTGTAAGAGATGGTGCGACTCTGGCTCAGCGTGAAAGATGGGGATAAGTATGCTGGTATCGTCCGACATCAAAAAAATCGAGAAGGAGTCCACCTCCAACACACCATGCACATGGGTATTCAACGAGCGAGTAATTTCAGGGAAAGTCAGATGCGTGGTGATTTCTTGCCCGATTGCACCCAGTCGTTTGAGCACAGCATTGGTTTGTTGCAAGTTGAAGAGTTCGCGCGCAGCCACCGCACCAACTTTTTCTTTTTCTGTGCGTAGCTCGGACTCTATCTTCTTCATCAGAGTCACGTCGGCGACATGAACGAAGAAACCCAGCACTACGCCGTCAACAAAATGGGGTTTGTAGGTCATGAGACTATGGCGTACCGTACCATCAGGAATAATCACTTGACGTTCAAAAACCTGCAACTCGCCATTCAACGCGCCGTTGATGTAGGGCAGATTCATTTCATAGATGGGACCGATAACGTCTTTCATCGTTAGGTCCACCATTTCCTCGCGGGTGCGTCCAAACCAATCCAAGTAAGCTTTATTGGCAAAACGATAGGTTAGCGCTTTGTCGATGTACGCGACGATGGCTGGCGTTTCGTCGACGACCAGCAGCGCGAAATCCGCTTCAACAAATTGGGTGATTGAGTTCGCTACGCTCGGCATGGTCATTTGATATATCCAGAATACAGATTAGAAGATAGGTCGAACGAGCTTTCAGATGCTTATTGGGGGTCTACTGTATTTTGTCTATGGTGGAATCTGGTTCTGGTTCAAGCATAGATACACGCAGACGCTGACAACATAAACTTATTGATGACTTTAATTGATTTTGGCTCAAGGATGTTGTTAATCTTTGAAAGGCAAGGAATTAATTTGCAAATATAAGTAGAGTAGTAAGAAAGTACGGTGATGCTTGTATTATTGGACAGCCTGTAGTCAGTATAGGCGTCTACATTAATGTTCCCAAACTGAAAATATTGAGAGTCAGTTATTGTTGTAAATACGCATATACATAGCAAAACTCTCAACTAACGATAGATTTCTTTCTAAACACTGCGTGAAACTGTTGATCGGAATTGTTGATGTTGTGCGAAGCGCTGTCGATTAGTGAAGCTGGTATGGTTGGCTGTGAGTCATAAAAAATTTCTTGGTCAAGGCTAGGACATTTTCCTATGCAAATTCAACTCAAGCCCTGAAAACGACAGCTAGCCAAAGTTTGCAATGAAGTGGCCGCTTCATCGCGTATCCAATTGGCAAACGCCATCAGCTTATGGCTCTGTGCATCTTGCTGACGACAGATCATCCAATGCGAAAACGGATCGCGACAGCGGACAGCTACAGGGCGAACTAATTGTTGCGCCAACAGATCCTCAATCACTAATACATCGAGCGCCAGACAAACGCCATGCCCTGATTTTGCGGTATCGATCGCGAGATGTTCGTGGCTGTAAAACGGTCCCTTGCTCGCATGTTTTTGCAGCGTTTTTTGATCACTTTTGTTTATGGATTCATCAAGCGCTAATTGCTCAAACCAAGCCTGCCAACGTTCATCCACTTCGCCTGTTTGTCGATCTGGCGGTAGCGGTAAGCGCAATAGGGTGTGAGAAAGTAAGTCGATCGGTTTTTTTAAGGGTGTTCGTTTTGCGCCAAGCGTATTCGGGCTACATACGGGAAATAAATAAGTTTCTTCCCACAGCTTTTCAACATGTAAACCCGTATTCGCATCGTAGCCGCCTTTCCCATAACGTAGCACCACATCAATGCTGGGATCTTTGATCAAATCATGGGTTTGGTTTTCTGAGGATAAGCGCAGATCGATATCGGGATGGCGCGCATGAAAACGAGACAAACGTGGCACCAACCACTTTGCCGCAATCGAAGGCGCGGCGCTGACGACTAAGACATTCTGATCCAGCGCAGTGGCGCTCGCCTTGAGCAAAGCGTCTTGTAGTTGAGTAAAGGCTGCAGACACCTGTTGCGACAAGGCTCGCCCCGCGTCGCTCAATTGCACCAAGCGATTAGAGCGCACAAACAGTGCCACACCTACATAGTCTTCTAGCGAGCTGATCTGATGGCTAATCGCAGCCGGCGTGACGGAAAGTTCATTTGCTGCCAGTTTAAAACTACAAAGGCGTGCGGAGGCTTCGAAAGCGCGGATAGCTCCCAGTGGCGCGGACCGGATATGGATGGATTTTGTCATGAGTTCAGTTTAGCAGAACTAATCCGAATCACAAAAATCATCATTTGTCAGAGGCGGCAGCGACACCTACACTTCGACTCCATCGATTCTTAAATTCAACATTTTGGAGCAAGCTATGTCAAGCACACAGGCGCAATCTCACCCACGGCGTTTCCTATTTTTACTAGCCAGCAGCAGAGCACAAGGCAATACCGAACAATTAGCTCGCGTTGCAGCACAGTCTTTACCCGCCGAGGTCGAACAACAATGGATCAATCTGCATGACTACGACATGCCAGATTTTGTCGATCAACGGCATACAGGCGATGGTCAGTATCCGGTTCCTCAAGGTGCGATGCGTGAATTGCTCGACGCTACTTTAGCCGCAACGGATTTGGTTTTCGTTACTCCTCTGTATTGGTACAGCCTACCAGCGGCCGCAAAAAAATATCTCGATCACTGGTCGGGCTGGATGCGCGTACCTGGTGTCGATTTCAAAGAAAAAATGCGCGGTCGTCGTCTGTGGAATATCACCGTGACAGCGGATGAAGATCAAAGCTACGCGCAAGCTTTAGTCGATAGCCTTCGCTTGACGGCGGGATATATGGAGATGCCATGGAATGGTAGTTTGATAGGTTATGGCAATCGCCCGGGAGAGGTCATGCAAGATACGCGTGCGTTGGAGCGAGCTGCGAATTATTTTGTGGGAGTGTAGGGTGCAAAAGCCGAAGGCGTATTGCACCGTCCGACAGTCGACTGAAAAACAGGGAAACTATTTATTTGGAAATCTGGCTCCTAAGTAAACAAAGCTTAGCCATTATCACGCTTCATACGGCGCAATACGCCTATGGCTATTGACGCCCTACGAAAAGATTGCGCCTTACCGAGTTATATGGACATGCCATGGAATGGTAGTTTGATTGGCTATGGTAATCGCCCGGGAGAGGTCATGCAAGATACGCGTGCGTTGGAGCGAGCTGCGAATTATTTTGTGGGAGTGTAGGGTGCAAAAGCCGAAGGCGTATTGCACCGTCCGACAGTCATCTGAAAAACAGGGAAACTATTTATGTGGAAATCTGGCTCCAAAGTAAACAAAGCTTAGCCATTATCACGCGTCATACGGCGCAATACGCCTATGGCTATTGACGCCCTACGAGAAAATTGCGCCTTACCGAATTGGCTGTCTCGCGGATGCTTCAATAACCATACATGGTAGTGTTTGTTGCGCCTGAATACATTCAGTTCAATAGATTTTTATTTCAAGAATGAGGTCGGTCAAACGATGCTCGATTCCTTGTTTGATTAATTCTTCAGATAGCAATTGGATATTTTGCGTTTTATATCCGCTCTCAAATCCTTTTTCACTTAGCTCCCAGTAAAATGTCTTTGGAATGACGATGTGGGCTAAGTCGTTATAGTCAAAAGACTGTGTCCATACTCCACCGTCACGCGTACATGTATCTAGACAATCTTCTATGGCAGGTAGGCCTGTGGTGAAATAATGAACCCCGTGTATAAGGCTACTAAATGTCGTAAATGAGCACCAAGATTCACTTGAATAAGGATGGTGGGAACCCGCTCCCGATAGTCGACGAGCGGTTTGGAGAAATTGTTTCCAGTCTTGGTTGTTCACTCGTCTATTCCGAATAAATGCGATATCGATTGGCGATAAAAAAGCTCGAAACTCACATCAAAATAATGTCATACTGCTCCTGATGAAACACATTCTCCACCTGCAACGAAATCGGCTTACCAATGAAATCCCCCAGCATCGCGAGATGCTGCGACTCTTCTTCCAAAAACATATCGACCACAACTTGCGAGGCCATGATGCGGAATTCTCTTGGATTGAATTGTTTTGCTTCGCGCAGAAGTTCGCGCAGGATTTCGTAGCAGATGGTGCGGGCGGTTTTTACCTGGCCTTTGCCGCTGCAGGCAGGGCAGGGCTCGCACAAAACATGTGACAGTGATTCGCGGGTGCGTTTGCGTGTGACTTCGACTAAGCCTAGTGCGGAGAACGTCGATACTGAGAGTTTGGTGCGGTCGCGTGCTAAGGCTTTGTTGAGTTCGGCTAAGACGGCGTCTTTGTGTTCCTGACTTTCCATGTCGATCAAGTCGAGGATGATGATGCCGCCTAAATTGCGCAAGCGCAGTTGGCGCGCGATGGCGAGTGCGGCTTCTAAATTGGTTTTGAAAATCGTGTCGTCAAAATTACGTCCAGCGACAAAGCTGCCGGTGTTGACGTCGATGGTGGTCATGGCTTCGGTTTGATCGATGATCAAGTAGCCGCCGGATTTGAGATTGACGCGACGACCGAGCGCGCGTTCGATTTCTTCTTCCACGCCATACAGGTCAAACAAAGGACGCTCGCCTGTGTAGTGCTGTAATTTGGGGAGGACTGACGGCGTGTACGTGCGGCAAAAATCTTGCAGCATGTTGAAATTTTCGCGTGAGTCGATTTGTATGCTGCTGGTTTCTTCGTTGACGAAATCGCGTAACACGCGTTGCGCTAAATTCAGATCTTGATGCAGTAGGCTGCAGGGTGGTTTGGTCTTGGCCAGTTTGCTGATGGTAGACCAAGTGCGACGTAGGTACTCGATATCCGTACTCAGGTCTTCTTCGGAGGCGTCCTCTGCCATGGTGCGTACGATGAATCCACCTTTTTCTTCTTCATGTCTTAGGCTTTGCACTTTGCTGCGCAGTGCTTCGCGTTCTTCTTCATTCTCGATACGCTGCGAAATGCCGATATGCGAGTCTTGCGGCAGATAAACCAACATGCGACCAGCAATCGAGATTTGCGTAGAGAGGCGTGCGCCCTTGGTGCCTATGGGGTCTTTCACCACTTGTACCGTGATCGCTTGTCCATCGAAGAGAAGTTTTTCGATCGGTGTGAGCGGTACATTATTGGAATTGCCTTCATGCCCTTGTGGGCGTGCATCCCAGATATCGGCGACGTGCAAGAACGCAGCGCGTTCTAATCCAATGTCAATAAAGGCGGATTGCATGCCGGGCAGAACGCGCACGACTTTACCCAAATAAATATTGCCGACCAGACCGCGCGAAAGCGTGCGTTCGATGTGCAACTCTTGTACTGCTCCCTGAAAAATCAGGGCCACGCGGGTTTCTTGCGGCGTGACGTTGATTAAAAGATTTTCGCTCATGGCTAGGTTTCTATCGTATTTTAAAATTTAATTCAGTTTGAAGCGGGCTAGCAGTTCGGTAGTCTCGTACAAAGGGAGACCCATGATGCCGGAATAGCTGCCGCTGATATGGGTGATAAAACGCGCTGCCATGCCTTGTATGCCGTAGCCACCTGCCTTGTCATAAGGCTCGGCGGAGTCGCAATAGGCAGCGATTTGCGCGTCGTTCAATGCCGCAAAAGTCACCTCAGAGGTTTGCGTGCATTGTAAAAGTTGGTGCTGATATTTGATGGCGATGCTGGTCAATACTCGATGTGTATTGCCAGCTAGTTTGCTGAGCATAGCAATTGCTTCGTCGCGATTGGCGGGTTTGCCTAATATTTCTTGATTGATGACCACTGTGGTGTCGGCTGCTAACACAGGATAGGCGAACAAATGTCGGGCGACGACGGCATCCCAGGCTGCTTGGGCTTTTTCTTGGGTAACGCGGGCGACATAAGCCTCGGGCACTTCGCCTGGTAGCACGATTTCGGTGACATCGGGGCCACGTGGCGGCGAATCGCGTAATAGTAAGACTTCAAAATCGATGCCGACCTGGCGCAGTAGTTCACGCCGACGTGGGCTTTTAGAAGCGAGATAAATTTTTCGGTGGTGCGACATAGCCAAAATCCTGGTGCAGAGCTTGGCTGGGCACGTTATTTACACCCGATGGTAAGGGTGGTTTTGCGTGATCGACCAAGCGCGATAGAGTTGTTCCCCTAATAATACACGCACCATGCCATGCGGCAAAGGAAAACGAGGGGCGGCTGTTACCATTTCAGCTGTTCCACAAAACTCGTCAGCTCCGTGGAAATACGTTGGCGGTCTGCTGGATTTTTAAAAACAAAGAAATGCCCACCTTGTTCAAAAGTGACGAGGCGATTGGGGATCTCAAGCGCGGTCAATTTGGCGGCGAGACTTTGTGCATCTTGGTAAGCGCACATTTCGTCATCTTTCGCATGAAATAGGATTTGCGGTGGGCTGCTCCGATTAACCATGAGAAGCGGAGATAGTTGTTTGGTATCGCGCAGAGGGCCTACTACGCTGTTATACCAAGTATCTTTCGAGGGATCAAAACCACCAGACATATAGGCGGCAGCGTTGACTTTAGTATGATTCAGAACCGCCATTTGCGATGCTAAGGCACCACCACTGGAAAAACCGCCGACCATCAGTTTCTTAGGATTGATCTGTAACTCGCTACTATGCGCAATCGTCCAATCAATCGCGCGCTCGGCGTCCGCCAAAGCGTTCAATGGCGTGCCATCAAAGCGCTGCGAAGTGCGGTATTCGACTTGCACTACGACGAAGCCGCGATTTTGTAAGGCGCGACACACCACAGGGCAGTAACTCCAGTGCCCGGTGCTCCATGAACCGCCATGAAACCAAATGAAAACAGGTGCGTCTTTAGCTTCGCCTTTCGCCGGGAAAACATGAAGTTGTAGATCAACGCCATCGACTGTTTGGTAAGTGTAGGCAGCATGATCTTTCGGCGTTTGCATCTCTTGCTCATAGGCGGCACGAAATTTAGTGATTTGTGCTAGGGCTACGCCGTTGTTTTCTGCATCAAGAATTTGCAGCAACACATTTTTGGCACCGTTCTCATCGATGTGCTCCGCCAACAGTTTGCTCATAAAGTGAGCTTTGACTTTGCGGTTGTTGATCGCTGTTTCGAGTGCGCTAAAGTTTGCTCGTAACCAGCGGTTATCGCCGCGCTGCAGCGCTGGATCTTGTTTCACCCGTTGCCCCGCGTTGTCGTGTAGCCAGGCTTGAATCAAGAGTTGAAAGTTGTTTTGCTCTAGGCTGGCTTCATCATTGAATTGGATGGCCTTAATCGCATCGCGCTTCGGTTGCCAATTGGCAGCGACCGAGCCACCAGTTTCTCGTTGATGAAAGTAGGGATAGTTGATCAAACCCGCAGCCCATTGCCACTGCACATTCTGTAGCGCGGTGGCGCGTTCTTTGGTGCTTAGTTTGGGAGAAATTGCACGTTCTTGGCTGCGGCGTCGCTCTGTCCAAATCTTGTTGAATTGCGCGGGTTTTTCATGAACTAATCGTATCATTCCACGTATGCTGAGATCATGCTCTTGATCGATCACAACTTCTTGCGCACCAGGCTGAGAGGCTGGAAACACAGACAAGAAAAGCCCAAAAAATACCGGCAAACAGATAGAGCGAAATAGATGCATAAAGACACCCCGCAAGCGAAGACTGTTAAAAGAAATCGTGCGTGGTAAAGGTTTTTGCTAGACCCGGTGATACGGATGATTCTGGGTAATCGACCAAGCGCGATAGAGTTGTTCCGCTAATAATACACGTACCATGCCATGCGGCAAAGTCAAACTGGAAATACGAATCAAACCATCGGCTTTTGCTTTAAATTCGGCATCTAAGCCGTCCGCGCCACCGATCACGAACACCACATCACGACCTTCTTGTTGCCAATCGGTCAGTTGTTTAGCGAGACCGACTGAAGTTAAATCTTTGCCGCGTTCATCAAGTGCGATGATGCGCGCATTTTTTGGGATCACCGCTTCTATTTTTTCTTTTTCCAGTGCCATCACGGTTTCGGCGGTTTTACTGCCAGAACGTTCGATCGGTTTGATTTCTTTGAGATGAATACGCGCTTCGGGCGGCATGCGCTTGGCATATTCCTGAAAGCCATTTTCTATCCAAGAGGGCATTTTGTGGCCGACGGCGGCGATGATGAGTTGCATGATGGTGAATTGCTGTAGTGGACAGTTGAGATTATAAGCCCAACTTCACCAATACTCAGGTCGCTATCTCATCACTATTCGGACTATTTTGGTCGCGATGCTTCGTTCGCCCCAGATGTTGAAACCTCCGAGACGATAAAGTGAGTGTAAAGCTGAGAACTCTATTCGACAGCCATGCGTAGCTGTTCTAGTTTTAAAGGCTTTTTGTAGGCACCGACCACGTTTAACCCATCTTCTTTGGTGACGCGTTCTGCAATATTCAGGACATCATTTTCGATGCCACTTAGCAGAATAATTTTTCCCTTGTAATTGATCTTGGCTAGTGCGCTCAAGAAATCCATGCCATCCATGTCCGGCATGATTAGATCGCAGATGAGTAGATCCGGGGGAGACTGAAATTTACCCAGCTCGACTAGGCCGCTCTTGCCATTGATCGCGGTATGCAAATCGTGAATGCCGAGTTTTTGTAGCATGCTGCTGATAACCTCGTGGCTGAAGTCATCGTCATCAAGCAATAATACTTTGAGTTGATTCGTTGCTGTCGTATTGTCTAGCATGATCGTTTCTCGCTGAAAGGTTAAAATCTGTATAAAAAAGGCGAATTCTCTATGAACTTTGCCGAAAAACTTTTAAATCTGAACGTAACGCAAACTTTGATGATCAAGCAACGATCTACTGTCTAGGTTCGGCTATAGGTGAATTTTGAAAGAAAAGATTGATGCTAAACAACATTAATTACGCCTTTTCGAGGAAAACTTGGATTTCATTGCAAACAAGATCATAATTTTGAGCAATTTCACCACAGTACCGCAAACATTCCCCATCTTTTTCTTTACCGCTCGCTTCAATTTTTTGGCAAAGCTCTCCAAACGCAAGGGCACCGACGGTGCGCGAGGCTGACTTCAGGCGGTGTGCCACCAATCCAATTTCTGACAGATTGTGATCGGCACGCAGCTGCTCGATTAGGGCGATTTCTTCTTGAGCTTTGATCATGTATTTTCTGAGCAAACGCTGATGCATCTCCGGCGAATCGCCAACGAGCTCTGTCAGCGTATCAATCTGCCAGATCGGAAAATGCTCGTCGCTGGTTTGTGTCAAAATTTCTTGTGGTACCGAGTTCGAGCTGGAGTTGGAACTGGCTCGACTGACATCGTTTGGCACATCGTTACTATTCGTTTCTGAGTCGATTTCTGATATTGAAAGCGACACAGGGAGCCATTGTTGCAGTTTGGAGGCAAGTTCATGTAATCGCAGTGGCTTGGAAAGATAGTCGTCCATACCTCGTTGCCGACATCGTTCCGCTTCACCGTGCATGGCATTGGCGGTAATGGCGATGATGGGGCTATGCTTTGATGTGCCTTCATCCTTGCGAATGGAAGCGGTTAATTCGAAGCCATCCATTTTTGGCATATGGCAGTCAGTCAAGAGGAGAGAATAGCGACCAGAACGCCACATGCTTAGCGCTTCCATGCCATCAACAGCCGCTTCTGCACGATATCCCAATATCTTCAGTTGCTCCATCAAGACTTCACGATTGGTTTCATTATCTTCGGCTAGCAATATCAATGGCTGAGCCATCCCGAATCTTTCAGATGCCGCCTCATTTACCAATCTGCCAGAATACGTCACGGTGCGTCTCTCTTGTAATCGTGGTGCTGCCCGACCTGAAAGTACGGCAACACATTCTATGAGTTCTTGGAAAAAAATTGGGCCATCAATCAAGACGATCTCATTGTGGAATTCATTTTCTCGGTTTTTGTCGATGATGTGCAATAGTTTGCAATGTGCTGGCCAAGTGTTCGAAAGCAAATCATGTGGCAATTTTTGTTCCAGATGATCAATCACGACTAATAGTTCTTTGGTCTCACCTGCCGCAATCGCTTGTGCGTGTGCAAGATTGTTCGCGGTGTGGATATCACAATCCGCAGCACTCAGGTAGCTCTCTAAAATACTCTTGCAAGGAGCTCGTTGGGTGAATAAAAGTAAGGCGACACCTTGAACGTTAGGAGGGGGCGATTCAATAAAACCATTTGGAGCTGCTATCGCTTGTAAGGGAAGTTCAAAGCTAAATTCTGAGCCTGTTCCCAGCGTACTCTGTACGTGGATTGTTCCTTCTAATAGACTCACCAATCGATGCGTGATCGATAATCCGAGTCCTGTGCCGCCGTATTTGCGTGCTGTGCTCGCGTCGGCTTGTGTGAAAGCTTGGAAAAGATTGGACATGGTCTCTTCATTCATGCCTATGCCATGATCAATGACGCGAAATTCGACCTGATGACCCCGCACATCATCTGTGAGTGCCAGCACTTCCAAAATGGCATCGCCTCCGTGGTTGGGGGTAAACTTGATAGCGTTACCCAGTAGATTAAACAAAATTTGCCGCAGACGCGTTGGATCGGAACTGATCCAACGAGGTAATGTAGGGTCGATAAAAATCGACAATCTGATATTTTTTCCTTCTGCGACATGTAGCATCAAGTTTGCGACATCTTCCACCACAGCGTGTATCGATGTGGGTACTTTCTCTATGGCTAATTTGCCAGCTTCAATTTTGGAGAAATCAAGAATGTCGTTCAAAATGCTAAGTAAAGCGACTGATGAATTTTGTATCGTCTCTAGCATTTTCCGCTGAGCCGTATTGAGCTCAGTTTGTTGTAGAATATCGACCATTCCGACCACACCATTCATCGGCGTTCTGATCTCGTGACTCATATTAGCGAGGAATTCGGACTTGGCTTTATTCGCCGTCAATGCAGCTTCTTCCGCATATTTTCGTACGGTAACATCAGTATGTGTGCCAGTAAAACGTATTGCTTTGCCCTCGAGGTCACGACTCGCTCTACCCTGACGTAGTATCCAGCGCCAGCTGCCATCGCGATGACGGATTCTCCCTTCGACCCGCAATTCGTGAGCGGCGTCCATCAGGTGACGGTTCGATTGAAGGCTAATTTCGTCTTTAAACTCGGGTGCCATTATGGCGTCCCAAGCTTGCGCCGTGCTTGGCAGTTCCACTTCGGTATAGCCCAGCATTTCCCACATACGTGGCGAATGGTATAGCGTGGCTTTGACAAGATCCATGTCCCAGATTCCTTCGTCAGCTCCATTCACAGCCAATTCAAATCGTTCTTCGCTCTCCGCCAATTCTTCGGCATTGCGGCGGCGCTCGATGGCGATTCCCAAGATCTTTGTCGCCTCGTTGACAAAGCTAATTTCAGATTCGCTAGGAACGTGAATCTCCTTATGATAGATTGCGATGACGCCCAGTACTTTCCCATCTTCATCGAAGAAGGGGTGCGCCCAGCAAGAGAGAAAATTGACGTTTGCGGCCAATTCTCGGTAAGACACCCAGTTTGGATGCGTCGTAATATTCTCAACGAAAAATGGTTTTCCAGTTAATACTGCAACAGCTGCTGTGCCTAGATTCGGTTTGATAGCAATATGGCGAATCGCATCAATATAGAAATTCGGAAAACTTGGTGCGGCGAGTAGATCAAGATAGGCTTTATCTTCATTGACCAACATAATGCTGCAAAACATATTCTGCCGTACTTTTTCTAGTTCGCTCGCCATACGATTGGCAATGCCGACTATGCTCGTCTCTGTGGCCACGAATTCTAAAATCAGATTTCGAAACTGTTCATGCCGTTCATTTTGCTTGCGCTCAGTAATATCGGTGCGTACCGATATGTATTCCTGGATGTAATCTTGTTCATCTTTAAATGCGACGATAGTGGTATCGACCCAATACAGCTGTCCGTTCTTACTACGATTGCAGATTTCGCCATGCCATACTTCTCCTCGTTTTGTGGTGGCATACATGACTTTGAAAAATTCTTTTGAATGAAATCCTGAATTGACTAAACGATGGTTCTTGCCGAGAAATTCTTGTGCGGTATAACCGCTAATTTCGACAAATTTCTTATTTCCGTATGTGATCAACCCATCAGCACCACAGATGGTCACGATGGCGTGCTGATCAAGCACGTATTTTTGTTGATTGAGCGCGGCTAGAGTCCTTTGCACTGTAACAAAACTCTTCTGCAAATCCGAGGTCTTTTGTTCGACAATTTGTTCGAGTTGATCGCGATAACGGGTAAGTTCTAACTCGCGCTCCTTTTGTTCAGTGACGTCTTGGATTGACCCCTGCAAAACAATAGGCTTTCCAAGATCATCGTACGAAAAATGTCCGCGAGCAGAGACCCAAACACGTACCCCATCGTTAGGACGTATGACTTGGTAATCGAAATGAAAATTTCCATCGCCATTCACAGTTTCAATATAGTGATCAAGTGCTGGTTGACGGCACTCTGGAACCAATAGTTGGTTCCAGGTTTCTATGGTCTTTACAAAACTTGCATCAATTCCAAATATCTCGTCCATCATGGTTGATCCACGCCAAGTTCCCGATTCTATGTCGGTCACATAAGAACCAATTCGAGCTATTTTTTGCGCATCGTTGAGTAGATTTTCATTCTCCTGAAGTCGAAGCTCCGTTTCTTTTCGCACTGAGATATCTTGTATCGTCCCAGTAAGAAATAAGGGATGGCCAGCGTCGTTAAAGCTGAGTACTCCCAAGCCTGAGACCCAGCGTATTTCTCCGTCGTTGATTCGTGCGATTTGATAGTCTAATTCAAAGTTTTCACGAGATTGCAGGATATTTTGGAAATGTTGCGTCACCATTTCACGGTGATTTGGTGTTACGAGGAGGCGCCAGTTTTCAAAATTTTTGGTGAATGATTCGTCGATACCGAATATCGACGACAGAGTTTCCGAACAATCCCAGTGGTCATTTTGGAAGTCGTAACGATAGGAGCCTAAGTTAGCGGTGACTTGGGCTTCAAGTAGGCTACGTTCACTTGCTTGCAGCGTTTTCTCCGCCATTTTTCGATTGGTAATATCAGTGCGAATCGAGACATAGCGATCGATTTTTCCTTCAACGTCAAAAAAGGGCGCTATTACCGTATCAACCCAATACAATTCGCCTGCCTTATTTCGATTGCAGACTTCATGATGCCATGACTGTCCGCTACTAATGTCTTTCCACATAGCTTTCCAGAATTCATGAGGATGTTCACGTGAGTTGATTAGTCTGTGGTTTTGACCGAGCAACTCAAGCTCACTGTATCCGCTGATCGTACAGAAACGATCATTGACGTGGATGATTTTACCTTGGGGGTTAGCAATTGAGACGATCGCATGTTGATTCAATGTCGCTCGCAAAGCCTCGCTATCGCGGATTACTGTTTCTAGCCTATGCAATGTTTCCACGCGCTCTGTGACATTGCTACCGATGAACACATAACCTATGTGCTGTTGCTCCGTATCTAGCAAATTTTGTTTTTCCAGCTCTATCCACTGATTCTCTGCGGTACGCTTATTTCCTTTTAAATTGACAAGTAGCTGCGATTCGAGCGGAAACATCTTAAGGAATTCGGGAAATTGAAGTTCATGGGAAACGGGGGAGTGGAAAAAATCAGCAAGGTTTCTCTCAATTGCTTGAGTGAATTCGACGCCCGCCAAGATGGTGAAGCCGCGATTTACCCAGTTAATTTGTCCTTGTAAATCCGTCAGCAAAACGATGTCCGAGGTGTAAGTAACGACCTGTGTCAGCTGATTTGCTTCAGCGTTAAATTTATTGGCGAGCACTTCTGCACGGCGGGTGAGATCAGTTTGATAGCGTGCCAGCAATGCTAAGGCAATACTACTTAATACGCCGCCTAAAAAGGTAAACCAAATAGGTGTTGTGTTGAAACTGTTTTCGACCACAGGCATGCTGTTGACTCGCAGCAGTAAATTGCGACCGTGAATCGGGAGCGTGATGTCATTGACTAGTTGATGCGTTTGAACATTGATCGATGAAGTTAAGGAATGCTGATTAGAATCAAATAAGATATTTTGTGCAGATTGATCTTCTGCCGATCCATAGAGATCAAATTCTATACGTTTGGCGGCGACCTCAGGAATGAGGTCGATTAGTTCTTCAATGACGACTGGTGTATAGGCAACAGCCAGCAGAGCAGCACGCCTTTCTGCAGTGTTTGAGGTAGGTTTGTCGCTATCAAAAATCGGGCGAAAAATTAGAACGCCCGGGGTCTTTTTTTCCGCCTGTACCAATTGTACTGGCGGGGTCATGCGTATTTCACCTGTATCGATCGCAGCTCGTATGGTTTCGCGTCGTTTGGCCTCCGTGCCAACATCGAGTCCTACTGCGCTTTTGTTTTGTTCTAATGGTTCAATGTACTTGATGATGAAGGCATCTTCAAACTGGCTATCACTCAAGCTTTTGATATGGAAATCGGCAGCACCTTGCATTCGTTCTTGCTTCACGAAAGATGTGACTTCGCTTTTGGGGATCGAATAAATTAAACCAAATCCGCGTACACCGGGAAATTCTTTTGGTAGATCTCTGGCGGCAATGATTCGTTGAAATTCGGCTTTTGAAATCGCTCTGCGCAAGTTCACAATACTTTTTAAGCCATTCATGCCATACACGGGAAGCTGAAAGCGCTGGTTGATCTCTTGCGCCAGACGTTGTGTCCCTCGATCGAATTCCATCTTGGTTTCTTTTAACGCTGACTGATAAACAAAGATTGCAGCGAGAATCGAAATAACCAGGCCAGCACAGAGAATCAAAATAGGCAGAAGAGAGATCTTTCGTGAACTTTGGCTGCTAGCAGATGGCATTATTGTGCACCTTTATAGATAGACAAGACACTGCAGTTTTGTGATGTCACCAAGCATCAAACAAGTTTTGAGGATACGATTATTGTTGGATCTTGGAAAGTTTTATTGATTAACTTAGGCGATTTTGTGGGTTTTTTTGAGCGCAATCAAAACGAAACAACTCGATATTGGCGCTCTCGCGAGTGTGGCGGATGCTCGTTTTCGATATAGAGGTCGTATTCACCTTTCTCGCACAGCACAATAGCCGGGATTAAACCTCGGTTTTCTAGAATAGGATAGTCTCAAGCATTTGATAAAAGTTAACTTCAAGACGACTGGTCTAATATGTGTTAGGATGCGACCTATGAATACATCTCGTTCAAATGTCAGGCAGCATATTCTCGACACGGCAAAACCTATCATCCTTGGAAAAGGATTTTCAGCCGTCGGCTTGAATGAATTGCTGCTTGCCGCTAAAGTGCCAAAAGGCTCGTTCTATCATTATTTCAAGTCCAAAGAGTATTTTGGCGAAGCTTTGATTGAGAACTATTTTGACGAGTATTTGGCATCGGTAGAGACAGTTCTGGAAAAAAACGACGAGCCCGCTGCAATGCGTTTGATGCGCTATTGGAGTAATTGGTTGGCATCAATGGTGAACTCTGACATGCAATGTCAGTGTGTGGCGGTGAAGTTAGCGGGAGAGGTGTCGGATCTATCGGAGTCGATGCGAGCAGCTTTGCATCAAGGCACCGATCGCATCATCGCTCGTATTGCACAATGCCTAAAAGAAGGGCAGCAAGATGGTTCTATTGCGAGAGATATCGATGCCGAGTATTGTGCAGAAAGTCTTTACCAAATGTGGTTTGGCGCGAGTTTATTGACCAAGTTGCGACGGAATAGTAGTGCGATGGAATGCGCAATGATGGCGACAAAGCGCATCTTGCGTTTGTAAATGTTTTATCGATAGCTTGTTTGGCTATCGAAGTTGAAAAAACGCTCTGATTGAATTAGCATTCCCCCATTGTCAATGAACGTATGCGAAGTTTGGTCTAAGTGAGATATCTAGTGATGTAATAAATTAAATTTACACTGAAAGAAAACCTATGCTATTTACCGCTCTCAAAGCTGGCTCCTTAGAATTGAATAACCGTATGTTGATGGCACCGCTGACGCGTACTCGTGCTGGTTATGAGCATCTGCCGAATGCCTTAATGGCAGAGTATTATGCACAGCGTGCAAGCGCCGGTTTGATCATCACTGAATGTACGATGGTGACGCCAAATACCTCAGCTTTTGCGGCTGAACCTGGTATTTATAGTGCGGAGCAAATCGAAGCCTGGAAATTAGTGACGAGCGCCGTGCATGACAAAGGCGGCAAGATCGTGATGCAGATCTGGAATGCGGGTCGTGCGGCGCATCCTGCGTACAACAACGGCGCACCTACGTTCGCACCAAGTGCGATCGCCATCGAAGGCGAAGTGCATACGGTGAATGGCAAGGTAGCGCACGTCGTACCTCACGAATTGAGCATCGACCAAATCCAAAGCATCGTGCAAGACTTCGCTCAGGGCGCAAAGAATGCGATTGCTGCTGGCTTTGATGGCGTCGAGATTCACGGCGCGAATGGCTATTTGATCGACCAATTCTTACGTGATGGTGCGAATAAGCGTACTGATATCTATGGCGGCAGTTTAGAAAATCGTTCGCGTTTTTTATGTGAAGTGTTGACTGCAGTTTGTGCTGCAATAGGTTCAGATAAAGTGGGTTTGCGTTTGTCGCCATTGAATAGTTACAACAGCATGATCGATAGCGACCCAATCGCGTGGATTACGTACTTGAGCCAACGCATGAATGACTTCAATCTCGCCTATTTACATGTGATGCGCGCCGATTTTTTCCAAGTGCAAAAAGCGGATGTCATGCCAGTTGCACGTGCGAATTACAAAGGTGTTTTGATCGGTAATATGGGTTATAGCGGTGAAGAAGCCGAGGCAGCGATCAAGGATAATTTGTTAGATGCAGTTGCATTTGGCACGGGCTTCTTGGCAAATCCAGATTTACCAGCGCGCATTAAAGCAGGTGCTGTGTGGAATGCACCTGATTCGTCTACGTTCTATACGCCAGGTGCGGTTGGATATACCGACTATCCTGTGCTTGGTGAATCGGCATAATTTTTCCATTTCGTATGTTGAGTAGTTTGTTGAGTAGCATGCTGAGAAATTGATTGATGCTAGATCCGTTACCAACTGGGGAATGTCGCAGGACATTCCCCAGTTTTCGTTTACCCAAGACGATGGGCATCACTATTCTAGTGCCTGTCAACATTTGAATCGGGAGACGCTTTCAAGCCAAAAGGCGGGATGCCTACCGTCCGTTCAATTGGTCTGTGTCGATTCAAGTGGTGACCTAGTCAGAATTTATCTATTCAATTATGAATACTGATCATGCAGGTATGTGCATTGTAAATGCCTTCCAAGTAGTTGAAACTAGCATCCATCGATTCTCGGTTTTCTCTTTTCAATACGACTTTCAGGCTTGGACAAACAATGGCACAGAACAGCATACTATTTTCATCGGCGACCGAAATAGCTGAAAATATCAGATCAGGAAAACTGACTTCTTATGAAGTCGTGACGGCTTTTTTTGAACAAATCGACCAGCATAATCACACTTACAATGCGGTGGTAACACTCAATAAAGCCGAGGCCTTAAAGAGAGCCAAAGAAGCTGATATAGCAATATCAAAAGGCGAAAACTGGGGGAGGCTTCATGGCGTTCCGGTCACCATCAAAGACAACTACCGCACAAAAGGAATTCGCACAAGCTCCGGATACAAACCTTTGGCGAATCATGTACCTGATCAGGATGCGGAAATTGTCAAATTATTGAAAGCCGAAGGGGCGATCATTATCGGAAAAACCAATCTCTCGGTGCTGGCAATGGATATGCAATCTGATAATGCCGTCTTTGGAAAAACCAATAATCCGTGGGATACCAGTAGAACCAGTGGAGGCAGCAGCGGTGGCTGTGCAAGCGCTTTAGCGACTGGAATGACGCCGCTGAGTATTGGCAACGACTTGGCCGGGTCAATTAGAATCCCATCCGCATACTGCGGCGTTTACGGGTTTAAACCATCGTTTGGTGTGGTTTCCCTGCATGGAATACAGACAGATCCAGCGGAAAAGGTGAACGGATTAAAGTCCTTAGCGGTTGCCGGGCCACTAGCAAGAAATATTGACGACCTTGAACTAGCAATGACTATTATTGCGCAGACGACAGCTGAGGATAGAAGGCTTACCCCTTTGATTAAAAACACCGAAGCAATTGATATTAAGGACATAAAAATCGCGTGGGCCGATGAATTTGCTGGAGTGCCTGTTGATAATGAAATTAAGCTGAAAATTCAGAAAACCATTTCTAAATTAGAAAAAGCCGGCGCTACGGTTGTCAAAGTAACGCCTGATATAGATTTTTATTTGGCATGGAAAACTTGGGGCAGTTTTGTTGGAATGCAAGGTGGCTATAACACCTCCAATTTGACCAAGTGGTTGGGCTTACCTTTCACAAAAGGTGTACTCAAAGATATACCCATGCACCAAAACGTAGTGAAACCGAATTCTGTTCAAAAGTACATGGAAGCTCTGAATATTCAGGACCAGATGATCAACATCATGGAAAATTTTTTGAATGTTTATGATGTTTTTATTTGCCCGGTAAGCGCCGTTACCGCCTTTAAGCACCATGCGCCTAGTAAGTCCTACGGAAATTTTAGTATCTACAACACGCCTTTAAAAGTCAACGGTGTTGATATCCATTACTACATGGCGACACAAGCTTACACCACACCTTTCACGCTAACGGAAAGCCCGGTTTTGTCGCTGCCGATAGGATTGAGTAAGCAACAGTTACCGATTGGCATACAGGTAGTGGGGAAGAGAAATCAGGACTTTAGATTATTGGCGATAGCAAAAGTTTTAGATCAATGCCTTGAGCAACTTGAGTATCCTTTTGCGATTGAGTTGAGAGGCGCGCGCCTCGAAAAGTAAATATGAAGAAACGCAAATTCGCGCTCTTCTCGAACGAACTGTTATCTACCAGATTCAATCGCTTGCACCTGCTTTAAAGCGGACACTTGCTCTAAATTTTTCGTACATAGCCCACTTAGAATCGATTGCGGTATGTATGTCAATTGGGAATACAGCTTTTCCTGCAAGAGCCTTGTTCAATCGAGAGAAAAATTCTTCCTCAGACTTTACGTAGTAAGTCCATTCACGTAAATTCTCCCCAGTTGATACGAGTGCTAAAGTCGCAAAGCCATCCTTTTCCAATTTGGGCTGCAAGGTATCTTCCATAGCATCCATTCGT
>CAUPNA010000055.1:0-25213 GCA_963512475.1 uncultured Undibacterium sp. | reverse complement strand
GAATTAGTTGCTGTATTCGTACCCGGTGCCACACCGAAATAACCTGCTTCAGGATTGATCGCGTACAAGCGACCATCAGCACCCGGTTTGATCCAAGCAATATCGTCACCAATGGTGGTCACTTTCCAGCCTTTGATCGCAGGGATCAGCATTGCAAAGTTGGTCTTACCACAAGCAGATGGGAAGGCCGCTGCGACATAATGCTTCTTACCTTCTGGTGACTCAACGCCCAAAATCAACATATGTTCAGCCAACCAACCTTGATCGCGGCCCATCGTTGAAGCGATACGCAGAGCAAAGCACTTTTTGCCCAACAAGGCATTACCACCGTATCCAGATCCGAAAGACCAAATTTCACGCGTCTCTGGATAGTGCACGATGTATTTAGTGGAATTGCATGGCCATGCCACGTCTGCCTGGCCAGCCGCCAAAGGCGCGCCAACTGTGTGCATACATGGCACGAAATCACCATCTGTACCGAGCACGTCATAAACTGCTTTACCCATACGCGTCATAATGCGCATATTCACGGCAACATAAGGCGAGTCGGATAATTCGACACCGATATGCGCGATAGGCGAGCCGAGCGGCCCCATTGAGAAAGGCACGACATACATCGTACGACCACGCATGCAACCGTCAAACAGCGGATGTAAGGTTGCACGCATTTCGTCTGGTGCCATCCAGTTATTGGTAGGACCCGCATCTTCTTGCTTAGCGGAGCAGATATACGTGCGATCTTCAACACGCGCCACATCAGAAGGATCGGAACAAGCCAAAAAACTATTTGGACGTTTTGCTTCGTTTAGTTTCTTCATGGTGCCAGCGGCGACCATGAGTGCGCATAAGCGGTCATACTCTTCTTGCGTGCCATCACACCAATAGATACGGTCTGGCTTAGTCAAAGCCGCCATTTCTGCCACCCAATTGATGAGTTTTTGATGCTTTACGTGCGCGGGCACATCTTGTAAATAAGATGCAGCAGCTACGCCTTGTGTGTAAGGTTGATTCATAATACTAACTCCAATGCCATTTCAATAAAAAATCGGTGTAGCGGCACGGCAAGAATGGCTAGAGAAGCGAGTGATGCGAGCAAGTGGTATTAATGTGGGCTAAATTCGTTTCCAAACTTAATACCAACTTAATGTCAAATTAAGATCAATCCAAGCTCAAGCATAACTGGCACGATAGCGGCAATTTTTGTCGGAATCAGGAACACAGACAAGGCGAAATTTGGAGTCTGGGATCCAAGCTTACGTTCTATGTCTGTCAAAAGAAGAGGCACGAAACGGAAGATTCAAAAAGCTACGTGCAACGTATTCTACACCGACCTGCCAGGATCTGGCGAAAATTGCGTCACAATCCATATCAAAATGGAATTGTTTTTGAAAATATACTTACCGCTCTGAGCAAAAGGCGAAAGATGAAGATTGCGATCTTAGATGATTATCAAGATGTAGTGCGCCATTTAGACTGTTTTTCAATGCTGAACGAACATGAGATTAAAGTCTTTAATAACCGCGCAGTTGGCTTGGGTCAATTGGCAATTCGTTTAGCGTCCTTTGACGCACTGGTATTAATCCGTGAACGTACCGTACTGAATCGAGCCTTGTTAAGTAGATTGCCAAATCTCAAACTGATTTCACAAACCGGCAAAGTCTCTGGGAATATTGATCTGACAGCGGCGGCCGAACTCGGCATCACGATTTTAGAAGGCGCCGGAGACCCCACTGCACCCGCCGAGCTGACTTGGGCGCTTATCATGGCGTCCTCCCGCAAGATCACCAACTACACGCAACATCTGCAAGAAGGACTATGGCAGACCGCCTCAATTCATCCGCAATTCAATCAATTAGGTCGGGTATTGAAAGGACGCCAGTTAGGCATCTGGGGCTATGGACGCATCGGCAAACTCGTCGCTGGATATGGGCAGGCGTTTGGCATGCGCGTCGTCATTTGGGGTAGCGAAGCAAGTCGCAGACAAGCTGAGCAAGATGGCTATGATAGCTCTGGCTCAAGACAAGAATTTTTCGAAACCTCCGACGTAATTTCGCTGCATTTGCGTCTACATCCAGCGACCCGGGGCATCGTTCAACTTAGTGACCTACAGCGCATGAAATCCGATGCCCTGATCGTCAACACCAGTCGCGCAGAATTAATCGAAACAGATGCGCTCAGCGCCGCACTGGCTGCGGGACATCCTGGCTTCGCCGCGCTGGACGTATTTGAAAACGAACCTTTGGCAAAAGACTTCGCGCTACACGCCAAAGAAAATGTCTTACTCACACCACATTTGGGTTACGTGGAAAAAGACAGTTACGAGCTCTATTTTGCTACTGCATTTCAAAACATTATTGATTTTTGCGAATGCGAAAATTAATTTCGATGTGTTCCTTTGAGCTAAATTGGGCTGAACCAAAGAAGAAAAACAAATAAAGAAACAAAAAATCATCATGATATATTTGGAAAGATATCAGCTAGAATGCCCACTCCCATAAAATTACGAAAAGCAAATAATGAGCTCTTCAACTCTTCTTTTAATTCTAAACCTCAGCGTGGCAAGCGCAATTTGCGGCTTGCTTTACTGGCTACAAAATAAACATATCTCTTTTACAAAACGAGTTTTTATTGCTCTTAGCCTTGGCGTTTTATTGGGTGCGGCCTTCCAGATTTTCTATGGAGTAGGGTCGCCAGTCATCAGTAACACAAATGCCTATTTAGATATTATTGGAACGGGCTATGTAAAATTATTGCAGATGATTGTCATTCCGCTTATATTAGTATCGATCATCAGCGCAATTTTAAAGCTGAAGGATGTCAGCTCACTTGGCAAAATCAGTGGTCTAACTATAGGCACTTTAATCGGCACCACGATCATTGCAGCCTTAGTTGGCCTGCTCATGGCGAAACTCTACGGTTTAACTACCATTGGCTTGAACTACACCTCTGCCGAATTCGCTCGTGGACAATACATGGAAGGCACGCTAGCCAGTGCACAAGCAATCACGCTGCCTAGCATGTTATTGAGTTTTATCCCAGAAAATCCATTTTTAGATATGACGGGAGCACGCAAGACTTCGACCATCGCTGTGGTGATATTTGCTATCTTTATAGGTGTCGCCGCGACCGGGATCGCAGAAAAGAAAGCTGAAGTATTTAAATCATTCGCACACTTTATTGAAGTGGCGCAAACCATTGTGATGCGTTTGGTTACACTTATTCTACGACTCACGCCATTTGGTGTTTTCGCCTTAATGACACAAATTGTCGCTAAATCAAATAAAAATGACATCCTTAATTTAATCAATTTCGTACTTGCGTCTTACAGCGCGATTTTCATTATGTTTGGAGTACATTTGGCAATTGTTGCTGCTTGCGGCTTAAATCCTAAACGCTATGTGCAGAAAATCTTCCCTGTATTAGCATTTGCTTTTACCTCGCGCACTAGTGCCGGCGCAATCCCTATGAGCGTACAAATTCAACATCAGCGACTCGGGACGTCAGAAGGAACCGCCAATTTCGCAGCCTCTTTTGGCTCTACCATGGGGCAAAATGGATGTGCAGGTATTTATCCCGCGATGTTAGCTTTTATGATCGCCCCGACAGTGGGAATAGATCCATTATCTTTTTCATTCATTGCATCTTTGATCGGTATTATTGCTATCAGCTCGATTGGCGTGGCTGGCGTCGGTGGCGGTGCTACTTTCGCGGCTTTAATTGTATTGTCATCCTTAGGTTTGCCTGTCGCCTTAGCTGGCTTGCTGATCTCAATCGAGCCCTTGATCGACATGGGTCGCACTGCTTTAAACGTCAGCGGATCGATCGCCGCAGGTACGCTCACCAGCAGGGTAATGGGTGATACTAATTTAGAGATATTTAATCAAGATCAAGATGATCTAATTAGCGCTGACCACCTTCAATAAAGCAATTCTTCAGTTTCGCATGCTGGCTGCCAGATTTTTAAAAAATTCTGCGCAGTCAGGTGCTCATCAATAAATATGTTAAATGGCATTTCTTATTGCTCCCATACCCACAAAGCGTTGTATTTTTCACTCATTTCCATAGCAAACGTTGACACTATGAACGAAGAGATGTTTCCATGCATATCGGGTACTTTTAATGTCAATTTATTAAACTGATGTTTAGCTTTAAAGAATGAGTTTATTAAAAACCGCATTTTAATTAATGCGCTGGCAAAAAAATTACCGCGATCGTATCAGTAGTAGGAGGGAAAACCCTACTGGTTACCCCGTAGAAGGGTTTGTCTTAAGGTTGTTACTCAAGAATTAACAGTCTTTTGTTTTATTTTTTAACCTAGGAAATTACATGTCCAATAAAAATTCGGTATTCAAGAAAACCTTGGTTGCACATGCTTTAACTGTTGCGTTTGGCTTCGGCGTAGTTGCTGTTAGCTTACCAACTGAAGTGTTGGCGCAATCTAATGCGGCTGGTTCGATTTTCGGTAAAGCGGCTCCCGGCGCTACCATTCAAATTCTGAACTCAGATAATGGTATTCGTCGTTCTGCAACTGCAGACACAACAGGCCGCTTCCAAATCACAGCCTTACCTATCGGCACATACAAAGTCGACTTGATGAAAGGCAGCAGTGTCTCTCAAAGTACAACGGTTGACGTTGTGCTGGGTCAAGGTACTGAAGCTGTTTTCGCTGCAGCAGGCGGCACAGTTCAAGTTGTTCAAATTTCAGGCGCACGTAAGGCGATTGATATTTCCTCTACGAACAACGGCGCGTCTTTCACCGCTCGTCAATTAGAAAACTTGCCGGTCGCAAAAAGCGTTGAAGCGATCGTTCAATTAGCACCAAATACTACACGTGGCGATACTCGTTTTGCGGGTAACGGCGCATCTTTCGGCGGCGGTGCAGTTACAGAAAACTCCTACTACATCAACGGTTTCCCAGTTACAAATCCATTGACAGGCTTCGGTGCATCTCAATTGCCATACGGCGCGATTGCTGAAGCGCAGGTTCTGACAGGTGGTTTCGGTGCCGAATTCGGTCGCTCTATCGGTGGTGTAGTCAACGTGATTACTAAATCCGGTAAAAACCGTTGGGAAGCAGGCGCTGCAGTAACTTGGTCTCCTGACTCATTGCGCTCTGACCCTAAGGATATCTACTATCCAAAAACAGGCCGTACCTACAATGCTGCAACTGATGGCACTTTGTACCTGCGTCGCAACCAAAATACAGCAGATTCTAAGCAATTAAGCGGCTATGTAAGTGGTCCGATTATTCAAGACAAATTATTCATGTTGGTGGCTGCTGAGCAAACCAAAACTGAGCAAGGTTTCGTGAATGGTATCCGTACTTCCACATCAAACGCAACCAGCGGCTGGAACGACCAAAAAGCAACGGTAAATCGTTATTTGGCAAAATTTGACTGGAATATCGCTGACGAACACCGTTTAGAGTTTATGTCTATTGGTGACTCGCCCGTAGTCAATATCAAACGCTCTGGTTACGACTATGCAACTGGTGCTCGTGTTGGCACAGTCACATCTGAGCAAACTAACCGCAACATCAATGACAATGGTAACCAATTAAATGCATTGAAGTATGTGGGTGAAATCACTCAAGATTTGACTTTGACAGCGTCATACGGTCAAGCAAAATCCAAACATGAAACCACGTTGGTTGGATACAACGCAACAGCGATGGGTGTGGTCGCAGCTCCTGCTGATCGTGTTCCTGGTCTGAGCTATACCAACCCGCAATCATTCACAGCAAACGTACCTGGTGTTGGTAGTAACGACTTAGTTAAGTCGGCACGTATTGACTTGGAATACAAGTGGAATGAGCACACTATCCGTACTGGTTTCGATAAGTCAAAAACTGACTCTCTCGGTGGTGCAACAACACCAGGCGGCGGTACTTGGACATACTCAAAAACTGATAATCCGAACATTGCAATTCCAGTTCCTGGTGGCTCCGTTCCTGCAACAGCTTCAGGCGGTGGCTTCGGTGCACAGGGTTACTATGTGTCTAAGGGTTACTACTCTGACGTTACGGAATCACATGGCGAACAAACCGCGTTCTTCTTAGAAGACAAATATCAAATTACTAAAAATTTGATGGTGGTTGGCGGTATTCGTTATGAAGCCTTCTTGAACAAGAATAAGTTAGGTCAAAAATTCTTGGACATGAAAGGTGAAATCAATCCTCGTTTGGCAGTTTCTTGGGACGTCAACGGCGATGCGTCACTGAAGGTATTTGGTACTGCGGGTCGTTATTCTGTACCTATTCCAACCAATATCGGTTTACGTGCAGCTGGTGCGACTTACAACGCTGTTCAGTACTACACATACACAGGTACTGATGCGAACGGTCAACCACAAGGTTTGAAGCAATTGACCGCACCTATCTCTGCAAATAATGAATACGGTCAACCAAAAGACGCCAAATCATTTGCTTCAGTTGGAATGAAACCAACGTATCAAGATGAGATCACTTTCGGTTTTGAAAAGCAGTTGGCACCAGAGTGGAATTCTGGAGCGCGTATGACTTACCGTACTATGAAGTCGACAATTGACGATTTGTGCGATCATCGTCCATTTGATGCTTGGGCTGCCCGTACAAAGACAACGATCACCAATGAAGCTTTTGGTGCAGATTGCTACCTGTTCAATCCAGGTAAAGCAAATACGTTCTTGTTGGATGCATCTGGCAAAGGCGACTACAAGACTGTCGCTTTGACTGAAGCCGATTTGGGCTTCACTAAAGCAATCCGTACTTACACTGCCTTGGATCTGTTCTTAGAGCATCCATTCCGCAATGGCTGGTATGGTAAAGTCAACTACACATGGTCACGTAGTTACGGTAATACAGAAGGTCAAGTTCGTTCAGACAACGGCCAAGCTGACGTATCTGTAACAGCGGCATGGGATTACCCAGAAGTTCAACGTGGCGCAGAAGGCTTGTTGCCAAATGACCGTACACACCAGATCAAAGCATTTGGTTTCTATCAATTGAGCAACGAATGGTCAGTTGGTGGTAACTTGTTGCTGGCGTCAGGTCGTCCACGTTCATGCTTAGGTAACGATCCTAGTCCTGGTGATTCTCCAAACTATGGTAACCAAGCTTTCTTCTGCTTCGGTGAAACAGCGGCACAGAATCAATTGGTACCACGTGGCAAGATCGGTAATTTGCCATTTGACAAACGTTTGGACTTGAATGTGACATACAAACCAAGCTTCTTGGGTGGCATTGCATTCAAAGCAGATATTTTCAATATCTTCAACACGCAAACTTTGCAAAACGTGGTTGAGGCATATAACCGTGGCACACGTGCGCGTGAAGAATATGAACGTCCAATCAGCTTCACAGCTGGTCGTTCAGTACGCTTCACAGCTGAATACAACCACAAGTTCTAATTTGAGTTTGTAATGTAGTTCAGTTTGTTCTGATAAAAAGCCCCAATTCGTTGGGGCTTTTTTTATTTTGACGATGAGTGATGAAAGCCCAAGCTACTTCAACTCTGGATGCGAGCAAATTTTGTGATGCCACAATTACGTGTGCAATAGTTTTTCACTGACCAAAGTGAAAACAGGTCAGCGATGTGTTTGGTGTAAATTTATGAGCATGAAATTTGCTCGATAAATTCTAAAATACATCAGATATCTAATGGGCAAGGGTGTGTTGATATATTATTTTAGTCACTCATTGAAGCCAATTGGTCGTATCGCCTTGCAATGTGCCTAAACTGCATTGCTCAAGCGAAGCATCAATCAATGACATCGCGATTGCGATATTAGTGTTTACCAAACTCTCTATTTTTTACGGTTTACATTGGCGAAATAACGGTCTCTACATTTTTGTTTTCGATACTAAAATCAAGCCACCAGTATCGTAAGCCCTATCTGATAAAACAACCACTGAGAGATATCAAGTCCTAAATCCTCAAAGCAGATGTCATTTTTTAGACCTGCTAGTGGATTGCAAATAATGCTTTCTAGAAGCCACTAACGACTTCCTGTGAATAGACAGCTTAGTTGATCGAAAGGAATGCCGTCAGATGCTCAATCGAAAACGATGAGCCAGAAAAATGAACGCATCTTCTCACCACATCAAGCAACGCCAAATACAAGCTAGGGATGAACTTATTGCAGCATTAACGCAGCCAGTACAATGAAAAAAGGGACCGCGAACGGTCCCTTTATGCTATGAAAGTACGCTCAAATATTAGAACTCATAACGAGCTGAAATACTTGCAGTACGAGCACCCATATATGATGACGGAGCACCGTAGTTAGGATTCAACTTATTACCGGTTGGCAATTTACTCTCTGCGCGACTATAGTCACGGATTTGGTTGACCATCGTCACAGTCTGTGTGTTGAATACATTGAAGATGTTAGCTTGGATAGTCAAGGTACGACCACTTTCCAACTTCATGATGTAAGCGGCATTCAAATCCAAAGACTTAGTCCATGGCATAGTTGGACCATTACCACGGTAACCTAATACAGACTTACCATTGGCATCTAAGCAATAGTAGCTAGATGCACTATTGTAGGAACCTGAACCGCCGTTAGTTGTACCATCTGGACCGTTGTAATCAGGAACAGTAGTCGGTACAAAACCGATACAGCTAGTTGAGCGACCTGATGCCAATGTGAAGTTCGCGCCTAAACGGAAATTGTCGTTGATTGCGTAGTTACCATACATTTTCAAAGCATGTGTACGGTTATTTGGCAAAGTACCATAAGCACCATCAGTGAATGAACCGAAGTCGAAATCCTGTGTAATACCAGCATCTTCTTGACCCAAGTCTGACTGTACGTAGCCTTCTGCAGTACCCTTACCTACTGCATAAACATAAGAACCGGACAAGCCCCATTTACCATCAAATGGACGTTCCATAGACAATTCAACTGCTTTGTAAGTACGCTCGTATTTAGCCAGGCCCAAATAGCTGTTTGGTACAGTGACTGCGACCAATTTACCATCGCCTTTAGCATCGATCTGGATGTTCAGAGGACGACCTGGATTCATCAAGACACAACCTGCCATAGAATCTGGATCGAAATCTTTGTAACCATTATCATTCGCCCATTTTGCTACCCCAGTGTGCGCGCAGTAGTCATCCATACCATCGTTGACTTTACGGTAGACACCTTTAACGCCCATAGACCAATTTTTAGCCAAGGATTTTTGGAAGCCCAAAATGAATTCATCTTGTGACATAGGACGCAATTTAGTATCTGCGATCGTGCCTGGATTTGGCGCCTTCAAAGAACCACTGATAATTGCTTGACCAATCTCAGGACCCAAACCTAAAGCCGCTAAAGTTTTAGGATCTTTGCCTGTAAAGTTGTAGAAACGGCCTTCCAGATATTCTGCAGAGCTACCACGGATATTGGTATTGGAAGCAACAGGGATATAGTAACGACCAAAATTACCATAAACCTTCATACTTGCATCGCCGTTCACGTCCCAAGCAGCGCCCAAACGTGGTGCCAGCAAGTTCTTACGATCAACGAAACTTACACCGTCACCATTTTTATTGTCGAAAGATTCAGAGCGGACGCCGCCGTAGACCAACACATTCTTAGTCACTTTCCAGCTATCTTCCAAATACATTGCATCATTTTTTACAAGGAAAGAGCCGGATGTTGTTTGATATTTACGAACGCGCACAAACTCGGTATTACCCGGAGTACCTGCACCAACTACACCATTGACAGTACGACTCGCTGGCATTGTGTAATAACGGTAGTAAATACCACCGCTGTAAGTCGAGCCTGCTTGAGTAGAAATGAAATCCTGACCATCCCAACCCGCACGAATTGTATGGCTGCCTGCCAGGTATTCGAAGTCTAAACGCTTACCTTTACGGGTATCAGAATTTTCCGGTGCTTTCAAATCGCGAATCGTAAAATGTGATGGATTCCAGCAGCCATAGGCTGGTTGGCCATTTGTACCATAAATAGCAGGGCAATCTGCACCAAAATCTGATGCATCATTCACTTTGCCTAACAAGCTGAACACACGACCATACTGCGCTGATACCGTCAAGTTTTCAGTGATGTAGCCCGTATATTTTAAGATTTCAACATCGCCACCACTTTCGATAGAACTCAGACGAGGTGTGCCGACATGGCGCAACGCGTATTTGTCTGAATTGGCTAAATTATCGTAAATTTTGTAGCTTGTTTTACGTTTATTACTGATGCCAGTGAATTCTAAACGGTGATCATCGCTGATCTGCCAGTCCAATTTCATCATGCCGTTAGGCGCTTCAGCACTGGTCTTTTGGCTAGTAGCACCGCCGAATGTATCAGTCGTGTTTCTACGACCTTCTAAGATACCAAAAACAAATAATTTGTCCTTGATGATAGGGCCGCCGCCATACAGGTTGTAGGACAAATTATTGAAAGTATTTTCAGCTGGACTAAATAAGGTGTAAGAAGGGGTATTCTTATCGATCCACGCTTCTTTATCACGGTTTTGGACCGTTTGGCCTTTAGCATTTGCCCAACCAGGTGTCCAGTAAGCAGAAACGCCACCTTTCCATTGATTCGAACCACGCTTAGTAGACAAACTAACGACGCCACCAAGTGAACGACCGAATTCAGCGCCGTAACCACCAGTTTTTACTTGTTGTTGGCTGATTGCATCAAATGGTAAGGAAGCATAGTTGGTGAAGTTACGCATATTGGTAACGTCAAAACCATTGATGTAGTAGCCGTTCTCAGCAACTGACGCACCACTGAACGAAGCCAAGTTACCAAATGCGGCATCGCCTGCAACGGTACCCGGCGCCAGCAAGGACACTGCCGTGGCATTACGGCCAACTGGCAAAGCCTGGATCTCAGCCAAGGAGAATACTGTATTGGATTCAGTGCTGGATACGTCGATTGGATTACGTGTACGTGAGCCAGTCACTGTGACTGTCGCTACATCATCGAATTTAACTTCGGTACCGGAACCAATTGCGACCGCAACTTCACGCGTTTTACCGCCAGAAGTAACTTTATAACGACCTGGCGGCAACTTTGAGAACGTAAAACCACCATCTTTGTCGGCTTCAATAGTACGTGAAGAGCCGTTTTCGACACTGACTACCTGAACTTGTTCTTTTGCTTTAGCGCGTCCGAAAATTGTACCGTCAGCATTTTGAGCATAAGCCATTGAGGCAAAACACATGCCAACCGCGACTGCTACTGCTGTTCGCTTGACTTGCTTCATGTTAAATTTATTGTTTGTCATTAAATTACCCTATAAGAAAAAATACACGTCATCACCACTTCCTCACTCACGCATCAATTTCAGCCATTCATTTTTTTACAGTAGAATTATTTTTTGTTAAATATATAACTTCATATATTTAACCAGCTCGAAATGGATCTCTATTTTCATAATATGTGTCGAGATCATCACAAAATTAACGCATGCTTAATGAGATCATTTCATGATTAGAAGTGTCAATTTTTCTGCCATTTTCACCTCTCAAAAAACAACAGATATATTTATACTTTTAAATACTTTTAAAATTATTAAAACTTCCAAGAAGGATTTTTTATTAATATAAACTAGGTTTATATGGGTAAACATTCAATTAAATTTGAATTATTTGGTTTATTCAGAATAAAATTTATCCTAATAAAAGATATAAATAATTCATATTTCTTTATGCTTGTAACAAATTTGTCCTGTCGACGTGTAACTTCAACAAGATTTAGTAGAAAAACTTTGCTAAGGAATTGAATTGTTTTTTTGAGTAAATATTTTATAAAATGTAGTCAAGTTTAATATCCGCTCATTTTCCGCATTTAACAAACTCTCCAGTGCATTTAAAAACCTTTAAAAAAATACCTTGTTAGCGTGTATTGAAAAATACTTTGCATATCATGTCGCAAGATATCCACAAAAAGAACAGAGCCAGGTTAATCGTTGAGATAATTCTTCGCGATTAATAGGTTTTAAAAATGTTTCACTTTTTTGCACTTTCCAACAGCAACTAAGAGCATTTTCAAAAATTGCTCTTTTTCTTATCAAAAACTTGCGATAAGAAAAAAGAGACTGGAAAACCATAGTCGACCTAGTGAGTGTGCTTAGTAGACACATTTCATTAGGGGGGAATACCCAAACTCAATAAAACACAACAAGGAGTAGATCTTGGATAGTCAATTCACATTAAAACGCAGCGTTATCGCGGTCGCGCTTACCTTAGCGTCGTCGCACGTCGTGTTTGCTCAACAAACATCTAATGAGCCGGTAATTCAAAAAATTACTGTCACTGGTTCTAATATTAAACGTACTGAAAAAGAAGGTACTTCACCAATTCACACGATCACGGCAAAAGAAATCGCTGAAAGCGGCGCTGCCAATATCGCTGAGTTAATGAAGCAAGTGCCATCTATGGGTTCAGACATCAACCAAGATTTAACTGGCGGCACTTTTGCAGCTGGTGTATCGACAGCGTCGTTGCGTGGTTTAGGTTCAACCTCCACCTTGATTTTGTTGAATGGTCGCCGCATGACGCCTTCAGCATACGCCGACCCAAATAACGGTAACTCTACTCTGTACGATTTAAACTCAATTCCTTTGAGCGCAATTGAACGTGTCGAAATTTTCAAAGACGGCGCATCGGCTGTTTATGGTTCTGACGCAATTGGCGGTGTTATTAACTTCATCACCAAGCGCAATTTCCGTGGTTCAGAAGGCGGCGTTAACTTTAGTGCAAACGATGATGGCAAATTCGGTCGTCAACGTGCAAATGCGAGCTTTGGTATCGGCGACTTCGAGAGCAACGGCTATAACGCTTTCTTCTCTATCGATTATTCCAAACGCGACCGCGTAGCTCGTGCCGATGTTACGGACATCGAGTTCGAAAAATACCAGATTATGAATGGTCGCTATGCGTCTCCATACTCCAGTTCCGTTTCTAAATATGCATGGATCCAAAAAGAAACTGCACCAGGTAGCAAAAACTTTGGATTGACACGCGCCAACATGGCAACCAATCTGGTCACAGATATGAGCTGCCCAGAATCAGAAAAATTGACCTTAGGTGCCCGTGAAGCTATTTTGCCAACGAGCATTTTGTTTGGTCGCACTATCTGTAATTACAATGCTGACAAATATAGCGAAGCACAAGGCGAAGCTAAAGATTTGAGCATGATGGGTGTTGGTAGCCTCAAAATTACTGACAACGTCAGTGCGTTTGCTGAAGTTGCCTATACAAAATCCGAGCGCCCGTACACTGGTGCCGGTGCGACTTTAGGTACAGGTCAAACCACCAACTTTAAATCAACAGGTATCGCTGATCCATTCCAAATTATTTTGCCGATTGGACATCCAAACAATCCATTCCCAACTGCACGCGCATCTGTGTCAGTTCGTCTTGAAGACAAACTGCGCGATCAAATAACGACCAACGAAAACGCACGTGCAATGGCTGGTTTGAAAGGTTCTAGCTACGGTTTCGATTGGGAAACAGCAGTTTTGTGGAATCGCTCTGAGCGTTTGCAAGAGTATAATAATTTCTTCTATATCCCAACTTTGAAGAAAATCAATACTGGCACATCGATGGCCGAATTGTTCAAAGATCCAACCTTGTTCAAGAACGTAAAGAACAACGGCAAAGCTGAAATTATGCAATGGGATGCAAAAGCAACGACTGAATTTGGTAAATTAGGCGGTGGTGCAATTGGCTTGGCAACAGGCGTAGAGTTCCGTGACGAGAAAATTGTATTGACGCCAGATTCTGATTTATCATCAGGTAACATTTTAGGCTTGAGTAACTCAGTGATCGACGGTAGCCGCAAAGTATCTTCTGCGTTCATCGAAATGCGTACACCATTCTTGAAAAATTTCGAAATGGACTTCGCAGGTCGCTTCGATAAATACCCAGGTCTAAAAGCTAACTTTGTACCAAAAGTCGGTGCGAAATGGGATGTTAATAGCAGCTTATCTTTCCGTAGTACTTATGCAGAAGGTTTCCGTGCACCTGCTCTGGTTCAAGTTTTACCAGGTGGTTCACAATTCTTCTTGAGCGGCTTGTGGGATCCAAAGCGTTGTGAATTAGATGAGCAAACACCAAAACCAAATGCGACAGCAGCGGATTGCTCGAAATCAGCTTCTGGCACAGGTGGTGCTAACCCAGATCTGAAACCAGAAACGGCGAAAAGCTACTCCTTCGGTATGATCGTCTCACCAACTCGCAACTTCGACATGTTGTTAGATTGGTATAAGATCCGTAAGGAAGGTGAAGTGATGCTGGGTAGTGCATTCCAAGCTTTGAAAGATGAAGATCGCTTCCCACAAAACATCATACGTGATCCAAATCCAGTTAACTGGGTAACCTTAAATGGTGTACCAGTTCCAGGCACGGGTCCATTGTTATCAATCAAAGAGCCTTGGATTAATCAAGGTGCAACGGAAGTAACAGGTCTGGATCTTGAATTGCGTTTGCGTAATAACCTCGGTACCTGGGGTAATTTGTCATCCACATTGCGTGGCTCCTACCAAATTTCTTACAAGATTGCTCAAGTCTTGGGAGACATCGAGCATAACGTCGCTGGTAAGCGCCCAGGTTTGTATGACTGGAATCTGAGCAGCGGCCCAAATACACCCCGCTTCAAAGGTGGTTTGTCAACAAACTGGACTCAAGGCCCACACAGCGTCAATGGTTCAATTAATTATGTAGGCAGTATCTCTTTGATGCGTAACCGCGACGCTTCGATTATCTACCCAGCTGAATTCTGTTACTACGGTACGAAGAAAGCGACCGATGCTGCTCCAAATCGTAATACGACAAATCCACGTTTTGAAGAATTCGAGGAAAGCTGCAAAGTACCTGACTGGACAACCGTTGGTTTGGGATATACCTACACAGGCTTCAAGAATCTAAGCTTGTCTTTGAATATTTCCAATATTTTCGATACTAAAGCACCTTACGATCCAGGTACAACAACAGCTGGCTACAACTCTGGATTGCATAACAACTACGGTCGTTATTTCACACTTAGCGCGAAGTATAAATTCAACTAATGGTGAAACTGGCTTGTTAATTAAATCTTCATTGATTTAAATTGTTAAGTCTAACAAACGCCCCGCCTAAACTCCGGGGCGTTTGTGTTTAGGCTATATGAATATAAATGCTTGAGTTTCCTAAAAGAAAAACTCATATAGCTTCATTTACAACATAATTTGGAATCCGCTATGAACAAAATCTCTTGGAAAAGCTTGCTGCTAGCCGCTTTCCTATGTGCCTCACCTATCGCTCTAGCTCAAAATCCCGCTCCACCACCGATAGAAAATTTCTTTAAACTTGATAAATTTGGAGGATCCTGGCTATCGCCTGATGGCAAGAGCATCGCCTTGCTCATGGCAGGTCCTGATCAACGCTTAGCGCTTGCCATCATGGATACCACAAGCAACAAACTACAGGTGATTGCCAAATATTCGAATTTAGATATCACCAGCGCTAGTTGGGTAAATAACCAACGTCTTGTCTACAGTATGGGTGATCGCCAGCTTGCTGCAGGTCAACAGAGAACGGGGCCTGGCTTAATTGCCATTGATAAAGATGGTAAAAATGACCGTGAAATCATTGAACGGACTAGTTCCGGCAGTGCGAAATTTCGCGTGTTTACCGCGGCCTATGGATTTGCGGGGGTTGTAGGAACGCCTGGCTCAAATGATATCTTTGTTATACAGCGCAGTGGTACGCGTAAAGTGCCTTCAGCTACTTTAACGCGTGTTAACACCATTGATGGCGTGGCAACAGGCATTACGACACCGATCAATACCAGCAACTTTATGATGGACAATCAAGGCGACGTTAGGGTCGCTATCCGCACTGTAGAAAAAATGACCACTGTCTTGTACAAAGATTCTAAAAATGAAATCTGGCGCACATTGATTGAGTTTGACAATATCAAAGAAGATGGTTTTGCCCCAGAAGCCATAGGACCAGATGGCAGTTTCTATGTAACTGCATTCAATGGCAAAGACACTAAATCTGTCTATAAGTACGATTTGGAGAACAACCGTATCATTCCCACGCCCCTAGTTGAATTAGAAGGCTTCGACTTTAACGGCAGCCTGATCTTTGACAAAAAATTAAATAAGCTAATGGGTATCAGTTACCTCACAGATGCCAATGGGGTGCTTTGGTTAGACGGCAAGATGAAGAAAGTGCAAGAGAAAATCGATGGCATGATACCAAATATGATCAATGTCATATCAATGCCGAGAGAAGGCGGAGACATCGTGAAGATCTCGTCCTTCTCCGATACCAATCCAGGTATGTCTTTTCTCTATAGTCTCGAAACTGGAAAGTTGTCGGCGTTGAGCATGAGTCGTACTGAAATAGATCGTCGCCAAATGTCGAACAAGAGTTTCGTGCGCATTAAGGCCCGTGATGGACTGGAAATACCAACCTATATCACCTTACCTAAGAACTCTACAGGTAAAAACTTGCCACTGATCGTCATGGTACACGGCGGACCTTATGTGCGTGGAGGCTCTTGGGGTTGGAACCCTCAAACACAGCTGCTGGCATCACGCGGTTATGCGGTGATTGAACCCGATTTTAGAGGCAGTGAGGGCTACGGTAAAAAACTATTTCAAGCAGGTTGGAAACAATGGGGCTTGAAGATGCAAGATGACCTCGACGACGCTCGACAATGGGCGATTGATCAAGGCTATGCCGATCCTAAGCGCGTCTGCATTGCAGGTGCCAGCTATGGCGGTTACGCCACTCTGATGGGATTAATTCGCAATCCGGATCTGTATCGTTGCGGTATAAGTTGGGTTGGTGTTTCGGATATTAATCTGTTGTATGACGTTTCCTGGAGCGACAATTCAGAGCAGTGGCAAAAATATGGCATGCCGTTCTTGATTGGAGATCAGGAAAAAGATGCTGCTCAATTAAAAGCGACATCTCCTTTGGAGCAGGCAGCTCGTCTCAAGAGTCCTCTAATCTTGGCTTACGGTGCCGCCGACGTTCGCGTACCTTTGGTTCACGGCACCAAATTTTATGATGCCATTAAAGACCATAACAAAGATGTCGAATGGATTGTTTATAAAGATGAAGCCCACGGCTGGCGTCGTCTCGATAACAATATTGATTTCTGGGGTAAAGTGGAAAAATTCCTCGATAAACACATAGGCAAGCAGTAATCTCGAAGGGTCACAATGAAAATTGTGACCTTTTTTTTGCTGCTAACAACGGACTAGAACTCACATCCTAATCCAGGACAAACATTCCAAATACGAAGCCCTTTTTAAGTACGTGCTGGAACCAATGTATTCCCAAATCCTCTAAAGTCGTATTACGCTATGGTGCGTCACAGTCCTCAATTCACTACCAGCTGCTTTGATACCGATCTATTTCAAAGCGTATCCGAAAAATAATAATCACATGCTATTTCCAACATAGCACTTGGAGAAAATAATATGAAACTTTCCCATAATCTCCGTTCCGCGTTATTCGCCTCGGCGATTGCACTGAGCCTACTTAACGCGAACGCAAAGGAACAGCACTTCAAAGTCAGTCCCGCGCCTGATCGTCATGAAGGCCAAGGTCCTTACACCCAATTAATTCTGCGTGAAGTTACTGTCATTAACGGTACTGGCGCACCAGCATTCGGTCCAGCCGATATCGTCATTGAAGGGAACAAAATAACCCAGGTCGTGATCGTTGGCACACCTACGTCCAATGTCCGAAGCAATCGCCCGCAGCTCAAAACGGGAGGGAAAGAAATGCAACTGGCAGGGCATTATGTGATGCCAGGCATCATTGATATGCATGGTCATATTGGTGGTGCAGAACAAGGAACGCCAGCCGAATACGTCTATAAATTATGGATGGGGCACGGTATTACAACGATACGTGATCCGTCTTGCGGCAATGGTTTGGAATTTTGTTTAAGCGAGAAAAAGCGTAGCGCCGAAAACAAAATTACCGCGCCGCGCATTCTCGCCTACCCTTACTTCGGACAAGGTCAGAGCGCGCCATTTACCAATCCTGAACAAGCGCGCGCCTGGGTGCGGGATATGAAAGCAAAGGGCGCCGATGGCTTAAAGTGTTTCGGCTACCGTCCCGATATTTTGCAGGCGGCTTTAGAAGAGATCAAAAAACAAGGCATGCGCTCGGCATGCCACCATGCTCAAATCGATGTTGCACGCGTCAATGTTCTCAACACCGCGCGATGGGGTTTAACGTCGATGGAGCACTGGTATGGATTGCCGGAAGCGCTATTTGATGGTCAGACGGTACAAAACTATCCCGCCGACTACAACTACCAGAACGAACAGCAGCGCTTTGCCCAAGCCGGTCGCTTGTGGGCGCAAGCCGCTAAACCGGGTACTGCCAAGTGGAACGCAGTGATGGAGGAACTATTAAGACTTGATTTCACCATCGATCCTACCTTCACTATTTATCAGGCGGCACGTGACTTAATGCGCGCCAAGCGTGCAGTTTGGCACGACGAATATACTTTGCCTTCGTTGTGGAAATTTTATTCACCTAACCCAGATTCACACGGCTCCTTTTTCTTTGACTGGGGCACCGAAGATGAAGTGGCGTGGAAAGAAAACTTTCGTATGTGGATGCAGTTTGTGAATGAATACAAAAACCGTGGCGGTCGAGTCACTGTAGGCTCTGATTCTGGATTCATCTACAAACTATATGGTTTCGGTACGATAGAAGAATTAGAGTTATTGCGCGAAGCGGGCTTCCATCCTTTAGAAGTCATGAAAGCCGCGACCCTGTCTGGAGCAGAAGCCTTGGGCCTCAATCAAATTACAGGGAGTATTGAGGTGGGCAAGTTAGCTGACCTAGCCATACTGGACGAAAACCCATTAGCGAACTTTAAAGTCTTGTATGGCACGGGACATACCAGATTGAAACCGAATGGTGAAGTAAAACAAGTTGGCGGTATCAAATACACGGTAAAAGATGGCATCGTCTATGATGCGAAACAACTTTTAGCCGATGTCAAAGCCATGGTGAAGCAATCGAAAAGACCATAAATACAGTGTCATATGAAGCGCCCTTTTTGGGCGTTTCAACTTTCCCAGTAATAGTTAGGTTTTTAGTGAAGCGCGCATCTAAAGCTAGCCATTAACATACACAGAAGCAGAAGCAGAAGCAGAAATCTCAATGATTTTAACCATTCTTCACAATTAGATATTTCTGCTAACACCGCGTAACGCCTCATTGATCACACTTGGCAGTCAAGAAAAACCGCAAAGAATTAGATCAGACTTTTTGCAATTGAAGCATGCCTGTGCTATCGTCAATTGATTCCTATACTTAACTGCCAATGATGTCTGACGACTCTCAACTCATCGCCATCGAACAAGTGAAGATTGGCATGTTTATCAAACTCGATCTGAGTTGGTTTGAGCATTCGTTCTCCATGAATTCGTTCAAAATTACCAATCAAGAGCAGCTCAATCAGCTCTTAGCACTTGAGCTCAAACACATACGTTATATCCCGTCAAAATCAGATCTAACGCTAGCGAATGCGAACAATGCGGTACCCGCATCAAAATCAGATAGCGCCACAAAGCTCGTTGTTTTTGACAGCATAGTAGAAGCAAAAAAGGCGCGCTTTGAAAAACTAATGCGCCAACGTGACGAATTAGCACGTTGCGAAGAACAATTCTTCCACGCTGCGACGATAGTCCGGTCTATCGGTAAAACGATTTTTTCGCAACCAGAACAAACCATTAAAGAAGCCAGCAAATTAATCGATAGCATTGCCGATATTTTTTTAGATTCAAATGACACGGTGATGCATCTGATACAGCAAACTGGCGCCAATGAAGATTTGTATTTTCATACGCTAAATGTCTCCGTATTAGCGATGATGCTTGCGAGTGAAATGAAATGCACTGAAGGGCAAGTTAAGTCGGTAGGTATGGCAGCGCTGTTTCACGACATAGGTAAAGTCAATATTCCCGATAAAATTTTGAACAAGACCGAAGCGCTGACGAAGCCTGAGCAAAATTTCTTTGAACTACACACACAGTATGGCGTGGACGTGGGCAGCAAAGCCGGCTTACCACCCGTGGTATTAGAGGTTATAGCTCAGCATCACGAGCATATGGATGGCAGCGGGTACCCAAAAAAGTTAAAGGCAGATGCTATTCGCATGCCGACTCGCATTGTTACCATCTCCAATGTCTACGACAATTTATGTAATCACATTGCCCCCAGTCAATACATGACACCGCATGAAGCGCTCTCGATGATGTACGCACATCGGCGCGCCCAGTTTGATCCTGCCGTCATGGCGACGATGATTAAAAGTCTGGGTGTCTATCCGCCAGGAACCATCGTTCGATTGTCCAATGAAGCTATTGGGCTGGTCATGAATGTGAATGTTGGTAAACCGCTGCGACCACGCGTCTTGGTGTATGACGCCGAAATTCCCAAAGAAGATGCCATTATTTTAGATTTATCAGAAGAAGGGGCTGATCTCTCGATAACCGCCAGCATACGTCCAGGTTTACTACCAAAAGTGATTTTCGATTATCTGAACCCACGCAAACGTGTCAATTACTACTTTGATTCTAAATCGAAGCATTCGTCTGGCAGCAACACCAAGGTCGGCGCTGGCGCCACCAGATGAGTCGGAAACGAGATGAACTACTCAAATCCTAAGATACAGCTCAATTTACTGCAGCACATTGTGCAGCATGGCACTGTGCCCTTATTGGTGGTATCCGCCCCTGATTTAATTCTGATAGAAGTCAATCATCGTACTTGCGACATTTTAGGCCGCGCACGTGAAAGCTTGTTAGGCCAAGAATTATCCTGTGTTGAATGCGCATTGCAAGACGTTTTTTTCTGGGAAGAGCTCAAGGCAAATCCTGTGTTTTCTGGTGTGCGCGTCATAGAAAGCGAGTGGTTAGATAGTACAGGTCGTGCCATTCCAATTGAAAAACGTGTTTCAAGCTTTAGTGATAATGGCCAGTGTTTTTGGATCATTCAAGGGGAAGATCTGACCGAAAGACGACGTATTGCGCGCGAGCAAACCCATCTGGCATCGCAATTACAAAGCTCACTCGAAGCAACGGCAGAAGGTATTTTGTCGATTGATTTGCATGGTCGCATCGTTAATTTAAATCGTCGCTTCGCCGCTATTTGGAACTTATCGGACGAGCTCATCGTTGCGCGTGATGAACATTTGATGATGCCTCATCTGCTCTCCTGCCTGCGGGATCCAGAATCATTCAGCAAAATTTTGCTAGATCTCAAAACGAATAATGAAGCTGAAACCGAAGACACTTTAGGCTTAAACGATGGTCGCCATCTAATCTGTGTGTCTAAACCAGAGTATCTACGTGATCGCTTAATCGGTCGTGTCTTCAGCGTACGCGACATTAGTGCAATGAAAAAAGTTGAGAACGATCTGGTCGATGCGCTCAATCTAGCTGAACTAGCGGTACAAGATAAATCACACATGGTCGATGCCCTAAAAGTCAGTGAGTCACGTTTGCGCCGTTTAGTGAATTCCAGCTTAATCGGTATTTTTCAAGGCGACATGAGTGGTCACCTGACCTTAGCCAATGATGTATTACTCGAATTATTAGGGGTCGATCGAGAAAACATAGTCAGCAATCAAATCGAGTGGTTAAAACTTACTTCGCCCGAGTATCATCAAGCCCATCAAGCAGCACTCGCTGAAATACGGGAATACGGACAAGCAGCGCCTTTCGAAGCCGAGTTGACGCGCGAAGATGGTAGTAAGGTGCCGGTCATGGTCGGACTCGCACAGCTAGAAGGTTCGAGCTTTGAATGGGTGGGTTTCGTCTTGGATCTGACCGAACAGAAGAAAGCGGATCGCGCTAAATCTGAATTTATATCGGTAGTGAGCCACGAGTTGCGTACACCACTCACCTCGATTCGGGGCGCTCTCGGCTTATTGGAAAATGGTGCGGCGGGCGAACTGACACCCAAACTCATGCATCTGATTCGTATCGCCCACAGAAATAGTCAACGACTGGGGAGTCTAGTCAATGACTTGCTCGATATGGAAAAACTGGTATCAGGAAAAATGGAGTTTAAATCCGAGAGTTTCAATGTGGTACAACTCGCCGTACAAGCAATCGAAGCCAATACCGCCTACGCTGCGGCGCTTGGTGTTCATTATGTCATGGTAGAACCAAGCACATCACTGACCGCCATCGGTGACAGCGACCGAGTCATGCAAGTATTCGCCAATTTATTGTCCAACGCCGCCAAATTCTCGCCCAAGGGCGAGACCGTGACGGTACGCCTGCGTGCGGACCAGCAGTTTATTCGAATTGAAGTCGAAGATCGCGGCAGTGGTATTCCGATCGCATTTAGGGATAAGATATTTTCTAAGTTTGCCCAAGCAGACGGCTCAAACACGCGACAACAAGGCGGTACTGGCCTAGGTCTTAATATCGCAAAATCATTTGTGGAAAAAATGGGCGGCGAAATTGATTTTCACAGCGAAGTCAACAAAGGCAGTTTGTTCTGGTTTACTTTACCAGTAATGAGCAGCGCAGACCTACTGATCGGCAATGCACACCCTAAACCTTAAGGTTGTACATTACGATTAGAATAAAATTTCTCTATAACAGAAGGCTCTTTCGGAAGCTTCTTTTTAGGCACCGATTCGCTAGGAAAAGGTCTCACCAGATTCATCGTCCAATAGGTTTTATAAAACGAGTTTTTCTTAGCCACGCAAACCACGACCACTTCAGTGTAATCTGGATCCATCATCTTATTACAATGACTAGGGCTATCCACCCAGCCTTGCATTACCACGTCCAATGTACGCTGACCTGCCGCAATATTTTCGCCAGCTTTCATGTAAGGATAACCCGTCGCCAATATTCTTTGATTTAATTCGCGCGAATCAAAACTGGTGTGTGACACAACATTCGCCTGAGCCATTTGTACGGAGTGTTGGTAAGCCGCATTTCGTATGCTATTTTGCCAGACCAATGGCGCGGCTGCTTCGAAGTATTCCTTACCACAATATCGTGCCTGAGCTCGGATTTCGTTAATTTTTTGAATGACCGGCTCAGTGAAATCAGGCAGGCCACAAGTATCATTGCTCAAGCCATCTGTAGGAAAAATTTCAGCAAACACGCCATTATCAATTTTCAACACGGCGCTTGAAAGTTGCTTTGGGACAGGGTCTTTAACGACCGTCAGATCGGATGAGCACGCCGACATCATGCCGATTAGAAAAACCATAGCGATCACTCGTTCACGATTTTTTTGCATGTCAAAATCCGCTGATTTGGATAGCCACTAAGTAGTCACTAAGCCGAATTAGTGGTTGCTGTAAATTTTTTTAAACCCGCCGCGGCTTGTGCTCTAATCTTATTGTGTATCGCAGGGAATGCGCCAAATAGCCATCCTGTAAGACCCAAGGCCTGACGACACCACTTCCACAAATCAAAATGATCTCGATGGCGACTGATTTTGCCGTCACGAAATTCAAACGTCGCATCGATCCGATTCACCACCATGCGACCAGTTTGGCTAAAGCGATAAGTCGCGACCCAAGACGCACGACCTTTCGTTGTATCAGCCTCGACGCCGTCAAAACTCAAAGAAAAATCTTCTGCCCGACTGGTTAACATGCTCCACATCGCGCCAACTTGCTCGCCGCGGAGACGAGGGAAAACCGGATCAGAAAATTCAATATCGTGGGTATAGCACTTAGCCATCGCGGCCGCATCGCGACGCTGAAAGGCTTGATAAAATTCTTGGATTAATTGAGCGTTAGCGTGCATAGATTCTTAACGTGAACTGGCGGAAGCGGATGCCGAGGCAGAGCTTGATGCGGAAGCCGAGGCAGAGGCGGATTCAGAAGCAGCCTCACTGGCAGACGCTGTCGGTTTAACTTCAACAATATTATTTTCGCGCATGTAGTCGTTCATTTCCTTCCAACCTGCATACACAGCGGCTCTTGATGCATCCGGGTTCATCACATAACAATCTTCTATGCCTCGACCGGCATGGCGACAGGCACTTCCTGTAGCACGGGCATCAGCTTCACGAATCGCCGCATCTTTTGCAGGATCAGGCACACCGAGGCGCTCACAAGCACTGACAAAACACAAGCTGACTAACACAGAAGAAATCAAGGCAGTACGCATCGCATCACCAATTTGAACAAAATAAGAGTTAGTGTAGATCAGAAAAGACTTTGAATTCGCGTCTTCCTTCATTTTAATGCGATTTTTTGCAACAAACTAGTTAACGCTATGGGCGCGATGCCAGTCAACCTCATCGTTTAGTCAACGTTATAGAAGACTTGTAAAGTGCCTCTGATTATCCCGGTAGCACCTGTAATGACAATCAAAGATATAATTTCGACGCTATCGGTATCAATGTAAAACGCCGATTCGTGCAGATCCAAATCAACAAGGAAATATCATGTTTTACCCTCGGTTTTTTTTGCCAGGCTGCAAAGCTCTCGCGCTCTTAGGTTTCGCCGTCATACAAGTCAATCATGTTCAGGCACAGACCTTACAAGATAATGCATGGCACGGCGGCATCTCCATTGGCGGTTCACTGGCATCTAGCAATACCTCTTCGCAAACCTTCAATGTCGTGGCAAATGCGACGAAAGCGAGCAAAGAAGATAAACTTAGTTTCTATAGTTTGATCAATTACGGCAGCAATAAGGTCAATAATATCAAAACCAATACCGCGCAATTACTGCGTCTGGGTGGCCGTTATGATTACAATTTGTCTGACAATAGTTTCTTTTTTGGTGGTAGTGAACTGGAAACCAACAAGATTCAAAACATTGATTCACGTTACGCCATCAATGCGGGTGCCGGTTTTAAACTGATCAAAACTGATGAAACCAACTTTGATTTATTTACGGGTATCGGTTTTTCAGAAACGCAATTTGGCACGACCGTGCCGCCATCACCTACTAGCAAGCGCGGCTTCGAATTTTTGCTTGGTGAAGAATCTACTCACAAAATCAGCGCGACCTCCAGTATCAAACAGCGTTGGGCAATTTATCCAGGTACTGGCGACATAGGTACTCGCAGCACCCTCGATATCAACCTTGCGACGGTAGTGGCGAACGGCTGGACCTTAAATGCGGGCGCGGCCTTGAGTTACACCAGCAAACCGAGCAATAACTTTAAGAGCACCAATAGCTTGATCACATTTGGTTTTGGCTACAAGTACTAAAATCACCAGGTTCAAAAATTATAGTTACAAAAAAACCG
>CAUPNA010000054.1:0-25306 GCA_963512475.1 uncultured Undibacterium sp. | reverse complement strand
TGGCGCGGTCTGTGTTGGAGTAGTCTATTTGGTCCCTCTCCCGCAGGCGGGAGAGGGCTAGGGTGAGGGTGGTTCAGCATTTATGGAGTGTTTATAAGATGTATGTCAATAATCAATTTGGTTCCAATGACTTTATTCAAATCTGAGTCACCCTCATCACCCGCCATTCTCCAGCTTGCGGGAGAAGGGAGTTAAGAAATTTGCTCCCCCGCTACAGTGTGCTATTCGCGTCAACTAATGATGCTGAATGGGTTTGCTTGCAATCGATCCGAGTCCCGATGTCGCATTTTAAGATGCCTGTCTTCTGTGTTTTTCATCGATATGTTGTGTAGCACACGGATACTGTCGCGGCGTTTGTATATGCTCGTTGCTGTTTCAAACTACTTGATCAAGCTTGTCTCAATTTTTTTGACGAAGGAACATGGCGATGAACACGAACGTAGGTATTCAACATTTGTACGATGTAGTGAACGATTTTGATGTGGCAATGCTGGTAACGCATTCGGTCAATGCGATTCACGCTCGCCCGATGGTGATTGCGCATTTGGACGAAGGCATAGGCGCGTATCTCGTGACGGATGTTAACTCACTCAAGGTCAACGAAATCAATGCCAATTCAAATGCCTTACTCACTTTTCAAAATGCGAGAAGATTCGCTTCGGTGCGCGGCGAAGTGACCGTATTGCACGATCGGCTGCTCATTGAGACGATGTGGAAAGAAGCTTGGAAGGTATGGTTTCCACAAGGGCATGCAGACCCAAGCATCGCTTTGCTAAAATTTACAGCGTATGAAGGTGAATATTGGGACAACGCTGGTATGCTGGGGCTGAAATACGTCTACGATGCTGCTAAGGCATACGTTTCCGGGGAAACGCCTGAGACAACAGATGCCCAGCACGCCAAAGTGTCTTTGTAATCGCTGGCAAGTCGGGTAGGGTTCGTGCATCTGGTGTGTCGGCATTATTTTATTGGAGGAAAAAATTGAATTCAATGAACACAACAAACTGGTATTCGCAATTACTCAAGCCGACATGGTCGCCTCCAAGCTGGGTTTTCGGACCAGTGTGGTCCGTTTTGTATCTCATTATTGCTGTGACCTATGGCACTGTGTTTTATAGAGCGTTTACGGGAAAGATTTCGTGGTTCGTGGCCTTACCTTTTGCGCTGAATCTTGTTTTCAATCTCGCCTTTACGCCGATACAATTCGGGCTCAAAAATAATCTGCTCGCAACGCTGGATATTTTGCTTGTGGTGGCGACCCTCGTTTGGGCCTTGGTCGCTGTGTGGCAGGCATCCCCTGATTTACGCTGGGTGGTCTATGCCAATATTCCCTATCTTTGCTGGGGACTATTTGCGACAGTTTTACAAATATCGATAACCTATCTCAATTTCTAAAAATGCGATTACCCTTCAATATGTTCATCAAACTCTATGCCATTGCGCTGCCTGTTTTCTTCGTCATCGATATGTTATGGCTGGGATTAGTTGCTACAAATTTTTATCGCAATCAAATTGGTTTTTTGATGCGAGATGATCTCAATTGGGTCGCAGCACTTCTTTTCTATTTCTTGTTTATTGTGGGGCTTGTGGTTTTCGTTATTGCGCCTGCATTCGAGAAAAAATCCTGGATGGACGCGCTTTTATTTGGTGCACTGTTCGGGCTCGTCACATACGCCACCTATGACCTCAGCAACCTCGCGACGATCAAAAACTGGCCACTGCTAGTGACGATAGTCGATCTAATATGGGGTGCAACGTTGGCTGCTTCAGTCTCAACCGCCACCTATTTCATCGCACGGAAGCTTAGTCTTTAACTCAAGCGAAACCAATCAAATACAGTGATTGTTTTGTTCCCTCTCCCGCAAGCGGGAGAGGGGTAGGGTGAGGGTGGTTCAGCATCTGCGGAGTGTTTGCAAAATATGAATCGGATCATCAACAAGGTTTTAATGAATATTTTAAATCTGAACTACTCCCAAAGCATGCTTTGACTCCCCGACCCCGCATTTGCAACCCGCCGCAAGCGGGAGAAGGGAGCGTCAAGCCAAACGATCGAGAAAATCAATCTCTTCAGTCTTGTGCTAATAGTTTGCAGGATGATGTTTAACATCGCGTCGCTACATGCGAATAATTGGTTAAGACTGAGTCTGTGCATAAGCCATCCTGTCAGCGCCGCAGAGACGGGGCTGATACCCATAAAAATGAACAGGAAAATACTCATCGCACGACCCGGCGTGGCGGGTGGTACCTGACGTTGTATCCAGGTGAATACTGCTTCATGCAAATAGCCACCAAGTGCAACTATGGCTAATAGAGTCCCAGACCTTGCCAAGCGACGTGGATCGATCCCATAGGCATAAAGCCAGATTTTCCATTTGGCGAGCCTGAATGTTATTCGCGTGCTGACCGGGATTTTCTGTTTGCGGCGCTTCGTTGCCAATAGCTCGCTATTGGCGCCAAGGTGCGTTAAACTTAAAAACGGCGATTGACCGCTGCAAAGCTAAAGTAAGTCTATGATTTATTGAAGAATTAGCTGGAAAATTCTTCTCAGCATTTGGGTGAGTGCGTTACAGGCTCGATTGCACTTTTCCGCACCTCTGGACTTCGTTACTCCTCTTATCAACGTGGAAGTTGCGTCGTTGTCGGACCTCGCCAGAGGGACGGGAAAGTGCACAGTGGAACCTGTGCAAGCGCCGTTTCTAGATTGAAAATCGCATTAAAACTGCCTCGAAAAACCCATCCGCCATCATCGCAAATCCTAGTGGAAAATCAGGGTCTAATTACACAGGGCTAAGTTAAGGATGAAGAGATGAATTCTGCACCAGAGTTAAAAGAAGCCAGGGTAAAAAACGATACAGGAATGAAGCGTGAAATCGGCCAGCTTGGTTTTGCCGCTATCACGTTAAACGGCGTTATTGGTGGTGGCTTATTTGTATTGCCAGCAGTTGCGGCAGCGAATGTGGGTTGGTTAAGCCCGTGGTTGTTTTTGCTGTGTGGTGTTTTATTTATGACCATCGTCTTGTCCTTTGCAAGATTGAGTAGTTTGTTCCAACAAACGGGCGGGCCAAGCGTCTATGTTATCGAAACTTTCGGCCCATTCTTAGGTTTTCAAACTGGCTGGCTACTTTACTTAGGTCGCGTCACCGCCATGGCGGCCAATGCCAATTTAATGGCAACCTATTTAGCCTGGTTTTTCCCTACTTTTGACACCCTGTTGGCACGCACCATCGTCATGAGTGTGGTGATTGGTGGTTTAACCTTGGTTAATTTCGTGGGTGTAAAACAAGGTTTGCAAACCATTTACCTACTGACTGTTTTAAAGTTAGTACCATTGATCTTGTTGATAACAGTAGGCATACCGCAACTTTCATGGGCCATGTCTGAGCCGAGTATTTTTCCAACGATGACTGTATTGGGTGAAACAATTTTAGTATTGTTTTATGCCTTCGTTGGTTTTGAAAGTGGCTCAGTCAATGCAGGAGAAGGGCAACAACCCAAGCACGATATACCAAGGGCATTAATTAGAACGGTGTTATTTACAGCCGCCGTCTATTTTTTGATTCAATGGATATCGGTATCTGTCATGCCAACATTAGGGCAAAGCAAACAACCATTAGCAGATGTAGCGCGCATCTTACTAGGTGAGTGGGGCGCAGGCCTAATTGCATTCGCCGCCATCGTTTCTATCTTCGGTAATTTATCATCCATCATGATTGCAGCGCCTCGAATGACATATGCCTTGGCAAGAGATCGTTGTTTGCCAAATTGGTTTGCCGTCATCGACCCACGATTTGCAACACCCAGCTATTCGATATTAGTCGTAGGTTTATTAAGCTTAGCAATGGCGGTGAGTAATACGTTTATTTACTTAGCAGTGATGAGCACATTAGTTCGCTTAGTGGGCTATGCCTTGTGTATTGCCAGCTTACCCATCTTAGAAAAACGTGCTGGTGTTTGGCCAAGAGGTTCTGCAGTGATAAAGAAGGCCGCTATACCCCTAATTGCATTTGTATTGTGCGCTGTGCTAATGACGTTTGCATCTGGAAAAGCATGGCTAACATTGTTGACGTTTAGTGCTGTTGGTAGTGGGTTTTATTGGTTTGCTAGAAAAAAGTAAGTTGAAAATAACTATTTTTTTTGAAGGCGAAGTGGGGTTGGTGTGAAAGTTGGTCAGCATATTCGACCAGATCCAGCGACCGTGCCAGGTTTTATGGCATCGTGGTGTCTGGTGTATGAGCGATCTGCAGCGGGTGAAAATGCCTTGATTGCCCTAATTGCAGCACATCTCCGCTTGCGTCCTACCTACAAAAGCTATGCTGATTATACATTTCACCTTCTAACCAAATTCTGTTTTACTCCCAAATTTCGCAGCCTATGCATCCGACTTGCCGTTTGATCTGATAGTGACGAAATGCTTTCTGACCTGCCTCTAAGATCGTGCTTTTCGTTCTGGCATGGAATGAATGTATTTTCAAGGTCATTGAGGAATAGCACATGAAAGATAAAGTAGAGAAATTCCCCACAGGGCAGTATTACGGCACGAATGCATTTGACCGACGTTTTCCGCGTATCGGTTTGAGTCATTTGCGTGCGACTGTGCCCGAGCATGAGGTGAAAGAACATAGCCATGCTGGCGCGCATATGGTGTTGGCGACGCGTGGTCGCTATGTGACTTCGGCGGCGGGCGCGCAACGTGAAGGTCCTGTGCTGGTGTATAACCCGCCCGATGTGGTGCATAGAGATCGTTTTGCGGGCGAGGGTGGCTGGTTCTTTGCAATCAGTTTTGATGCGGATGACTCGCGTGAGTTGCTTGAACAAATTCATCTGCCAGATTTTGCGCTACGCTATCATGATCCTGTGGTCATTAAGCAAGCGTTTGGATTGCTCAAAGCGGCGGGTACTCACGATGCCGTGAAGCTTGATTTGGAAGTGCTTACCTTGAATGTTTTAAGCAGTCTAAACGCGCAAATCCCTTTGTCTCCGAATTCTCCACCTTGGCTGTTACGAGCCCAAGAGATGATCGCAGATTTGTCGGATCAGGATTTAGGCATTGCCGATATCGCGGAGGCGATCGGCGTACATCGCGTCTACTTGGCGCGCCAATATGTGCGACATCTGGGATGTTCGCCTGGTGACGATTTACGTCGGCGTCGCGTCGAACGTGCAACGCAGTTGATGATGACGAGCGATCAAACATTGACTGACATCGCGCTCAGTTGTGGATTCTGCGATCAAAGTCATCTGAATCGGGCGTTCATGCAGCATTGGAGTTTGACGCCGACTGGTTTTGCGAAGTTGAGTGGTTTAAAAGCTGGTTTCAAATATCCAAGACTCAATTGAACTTCTCGCTCAAGATAGTGCTTATTCAACTGAAAGACTTAAGGAATGGAGTTTTGATATGAGTTTTAAACCTACATTGGGATTTTTTATCTGCACGATGCTGCTGAACGGCTATGCAATTGCCCAACCAAAAAATGACAAAAACGATTGGGTGACGCAAGCCCCAGCCACGCAAAAATTAGATGCAACGAAACTGGCTGCGATGGATGAAGCGATCAAGAAAGGAACGTTTCAGAAAGTCACCAGCGTACTGATAGCCCGACATGGTCAGCTCGTTCATGAATCTTACTATGACGCCGATAGCGTAGAGGGAATGCGCAACACCCGATCTGCAACCAAGACAGTCACGGGTATGTTAGCTGGCGCGGCGATTGATCGTGGTCATATGACGCTCACGACACCTATCTTAAGTCAACTTAAGTCTAAAACACTCCTAGAAAATTCCGATCTGCGCAAGGCCAAGATCACCGTCGAAGATTTGTTGACCATGAGTTCGATGCTTGAGTGTGATGATCAAAATCAATTTTCTCGCGGCAATGAAGAGCGCATGTATTTGATCGAAGATTGGGTCAAATTTTATCTCGACCTGCCGATCAAAGGTTTTCCTGCTTGGACTCCAAAACCCTCTGCCTCACCTTATGGACGCTCGTTTAGTTATTGCACGGCGGGTTCAACGACTTTAGGCGCAGTGGTGCAAAGCGCGAGCAAAATGCCATTGCCAGATTTTGCCCAGAAAACCCTATTCGCTCCTTTAGGGATCACGAAAGCGGAATGGCAATTTTCGCCATTAGGTTTGGCGCAAGGTGGCGGCGGTTTGGGTTTGCGTAGTCGCGATCTCTTGAAACTCGGGCAGTTATTGGCCAATGGCGGCACATGGCACGGGCAACAGGTGTTGCCAGCGGCATGGGTAAAAGCATCGATCTCACCACAGGCGCAGGTTGATGAAGAACGTAATTATGGCTATCTGCTGTGGTTGTATCCGTACAGCGCAAAAGGCGTAAAGCACCAGTCTTATCAAATGGCTGGTTCAGGTGGTAACAAGGTGGTGGTTTTTCCTGATCTAGATATGGTGGCATTGGTGACGACGACTAACTATGGTGCGCGTAATCCACATCAGATTACAGATAAATTAATTGCTGAACATATTCTTGGTGCACTTGAATAAGCGGTGAATTTTTTACCGATGTCGAATCTATGTGTCCTGGCTTGTTTGTTTGTTTGACTGAAACTATCTCACGATAGGTCGTATCTCAAAAGGCATCGGAATCGACACAAGTCGAGATAGCGATATGGCTCCCTCTACCGCAAGCGGGAGAGGGTTGGGGTGAGGGTAGTTCAGATTGGCGAAATGCATATTCAATGACGTTTTCAATATCGAGAGTGTACGGGTGAACATCTTTTCATCTGCACGACGCCCCTCATCCCCGCCCCTTCTCCCGCTTGCGGGAGAAGGGAGTATTTGCATCAGTTTTTTTAGCTATTGGCTTGTATAGATACAGATACCTTGAACAGAACGGAGTGGGGTGACGGATTGAAAATTTTTAGTAGAGCATCGGGGGGATTTACTTTTACCCCAGAATACTAGGGATTAGTTTATGTTTGAAGTGGAATCCATTTTCTTCAAACGTCCCTGCAAAAAACCACGTGCAGCTTGATCTGTGCAAAGACCGATGGCTAACTTGTAAGCGTGCTTTGCTTCATCAATATTGCCGCAGAGTTGCTGCAAATGCGCGCTGGCTGCCCAGTATGGTTGGTAGTTGTTTAGACGCTCCTTTAAATCCGGGTTGTCGTATAGCTGTTCTAATTGGGCGAGGGCGATTTGTGGTTTTACTATTTCTGCCAGCGCTACGGCGTGATTGATCGCGACTACGGGTGAGGCGGTAAGTTGGTAGAGTTGGACATAGAGTTTATGGATGGAATGCCAGTCAGCTTTGCCTTGGTGTCGTCGCACAGTGTGAGCCGATTGGATGGCGGCTTCAATTTGAAAACGCCCGCGTGTTTGCATGTCGCTGGCATGGCGTAAGCATTGTTCTGCCTGATCAATTTTATCGTGATCCCATTGCCGACAATCTTGTTCTTGCAGCGGCACGTAATTGCCTTGTGCATCATGGCGTGCAGCGCGACGTGATTCTGCGTAGAGCATCAGTGCCAGCAGACCGAAGACTTCGGGTTCTTGTGGCGCAAGTTGGCTTAAGAGTTGCGTGAGCCAGAGGGCTTCTTCTGCCAGATTGCCTTGCTGAATATCACCATCGCTGGTTTGTGACCATGCGGTGGTATAGATGCTGTAGATCGCATCGAGCACCGCGTCTAAACCATCGGTAATTGCGCTTTGATCCGGAATCATCAAGCGTATGCCTGCGACGCGAATTTTGTCTTTGGCCCTGACTAAACGTTGCGCCATATTGCTGGGGGCGATTAAGAATGCCGAAGCAATGCTAGCGGCGTCAAATCCCAACAAGGTTTGCAGCATGAGGGGCGCGCGTATGTTTCGATCAATCGCTGGGTGAGTGCAGGCAAACATGAGAGCCAGTCTTTGGTCCGGTATCGTTAGCGGATCACATTCGGCGGCGGCTTCATCAAGCAGATAACTGAATTCCTCTTGATGACGTTGCTGCGTTTGTGCGCTTCGTGCCTGATCGATTAATTGGCGGCGTGCAACAGTGAATAGCCAAGCCTCTGGATTAGTGGGAACACCTTGCTCTGGCCAGTTTTTTAAAGCGGTCTCAAACGCACTGGCAAGTGCATCTTCTGCACTTGCCAGATTGCCTGAACGTACTGATAGCATTGCCAACAAACGACCATAACTGTGCCGCACCAATGAAGTGATCAGGTGTGCCTCAGCGTTTTTGGTTTGGGTTTCCATAGGCGAACTAGTACCACCATTGACCACCACGAATCACCGTTAGCATCATTACATTGGCCAGATTGGACGTACTTCGATCGATCCAATGTGAGCGCTAGGGCAGCGTGCTGCCCAACTTATAGCTGCATCGAGATCGGGTACTTCAATAATATAAAACCCGCCTAACTGTTCTTTCGTATCGGCATACGGGCCGTCGAGTAAGCTAGTTTTGCCTTCGCGGATACTGACTGTGGTGGCAGTCGTGGATTCGCGCAGACGTTGTCCTGCCACTAGAACGCCAGCTTCTACCATGGCATCGGTATAGGGACCATAGGCGGCGATAAGCTCACCTAAGGCACTTTGATCCATGGCAGCTTCGACGGCTTCGCTGGTGGCGATGAGTAATATGTATTGCATGGTGTTCTCCTAGTTTGTTGATAACAAAAGAATTAGACAAAGTGGGTGAAGCCGGTTTGATTTCTGTGATTCAGTAATGATTCAAAGTATCCTAATTTGCCTGCTTCCCTTATATGACGTTTGGATAGGCACTTAATCGACATTGTTTGTATTTTATGTTGAATTTATTTTTGTAGGTAAAGAACATTGTCATGTAGTGTAGTGTTTTTATTAGTCACGTGCGAGCTGTTTTTTTGTGGATTGGTAGTGCTTGGCGGATTTATGCGAGACAACGAGGTTGTTCGCCAGTATGCTTAGCATTGCTTGAAATTATTCTAGTCAACACGAAAAAATCACTCATTCTATGAACGGAGCAATGATGCAGTTTGCCTACACTATCCTTTATGTCAATGATGTTCAACAAAGTCTCGCGTTTTATGAAAAAGCCTTCGGTATGCAAACCAAGTTCTTACATGAAAGCGGTGACTACGGCGAGTTAGAAACGGGTAGTACTGCACTAGCTTTTTCTTCTCGCGCTCTGATGCAACAATTAGGTAAACAGGTGAGTGTCCCTGATCCCCATCGGCCAGCATTTGAGATCGCCTTGGTGAGCAGCGATGTCGCGGCCGCGGTTCATAAAGCAGTGGCAGCAGGGGCGATCTTGATGCAGGAGCCTAAGGAGATGCCTTGGGGACAAACGATTGCTTATGTGGCGGATATTGATGGCGTGCTAGTTGAAATTTGTACCTCTATGCAGGCATAAACCAGTGCAAACAAACTAGATAAACGTACTCTGCTGACTCCGTAAAGTAAATGAATTTGGGGAAATGATGCTACTTGCGCTACTTGATCCCCTGCTAATGAGAGATGATTCCCATATTTAAGTTCTGTCTTTGTTGGAAAATAAACAAAGATAAGGAAGCAAAGAAAAGCATAGGTGCAGATGTCGCTTTGTTATTGTTGCGTACTATTGAGCTTCTGCCATGAAGTCAACTTAAGCGCATAAGCCAGCGTGTGAGCAGGACTGCTAGAAGGGAGATGAAGAATGCGATATCGGTTTTGCTGCTCACCCAATATTTTCAAACCTATCTTGCCAGCGGTAGCGCCATTGAATGCGATCGTGTGCAAGCCTGGAAGTGTGTCGAGTAAGCTCAGTAAATCGTTGTCATCACGCTCCCGAATTTGGCTGTCGAGACTACCACGCCGCTTTGCTTGAGCGACGACGTCCCATAAGCCGATATGGTGTCGTGAAAGCGTTTGTAGACGCACTGCGTATTCTTGCTCAAGCAAATTAACGGAGATCAGTTCAGATAATAAATGCCAAAAGCGATTTTGCGGATGGGCGTAATATTGTTGCTGAGCGAGCGAGGCGTCGCCCGGTAAGCTACCTAAAATTAAGATGCGCGTATTTTGATCAACCACCGGGGGAAAGCTTCTTTTGCTAACTTCAACATCAAGTAGCTTTGTTTGATCGGGAGGTGGCATAGGATAAGTAGATTTTTTTGGTAGATTGATTGCAGCTTCTTTTTAATGTGGATTATATGAGATTTTCCTTATGCCTTTTTTTGTTGTGCTGCTTAATGACATCGTCATGAAGAAAGTCAAAGGACAGACTGCTTCCCGCGATGCGGGTGCTGGTTGCACGTGGAAACCCGACGAATTTATCGTGTTTTTTTGAGCTGAGCTTTCCTATCCAGTAGATAGTGTAGGGTAGGGCAGTTTGCACCTGCCCTACGAAACTCAAAATTATTTCATTTTGCTGATCAAACCGATTGGCAAAACATCCAGCTGACTTCCCCATGCTTGTGGTGTTGGATGTAAATCAAACTCTAATTTTCCTCCCGCCTGAATTTGCTCCCAGGTCAGAAAAACTCTGCTCTGAGTCTTTCCTTGAAAGCGCGCATTTTGGATATAGCTCGTTTGTTGTGCCCGATGATGGCTCGCGTTGATGTGTAAACTTTTCCCATTGCCCAGATCGATTTGTGCTTGTGTGAATTTAGGGGCGTGCAATAGAAAGTCGCCCGTGCCCGGTGTTGATGGATAGATGCCTAAGGCGCTAAAGATATACCATGCCGACATCGTGCCGAGATCGTCATTGCCAGTCACGCCATTAGGTGCGTTGCTGAACAGCGTTTCTGCTGCACGGGCGACCGTTGTGGTTTTCCATGCCTGTCCTATGTGGGTGTACATCCACGGGGCATGCAAATCGGGTTCGTTATTCGGATTGTAGCGATATTGATTGTAGTAGCTGTAAGGACCGACCACCCAGTCTTTACGCACGGCTTCATAAGGATTTTTTTGTAGCGCATCGAGCGCGAAGAAGGCATCTAGACGTTTTCCTGCTAATTCTCGCCCACCCATGGCGTGGACTAAACCAGCGACGTCTTGCTGTACCAGCCATTGATATTGCCATGAGGTGCCTTCATGGAAGCCGTGTTCGGAACGTGGACTGTAGCTGCCGTCAATCTCGGTGTACCAGTCACCATTGTCTAGTCGTGCACGCGGAAATCCTTGAAAGCCAAGCTCTTTATCGAGTACCGTTTTGTCCCATACGTTGTGCCAATTTTGCGCGCGTTTTTTCAAAATAGCGGCGTCATCCTTTTTACCTAATGCGATGGCCATATAAGCGAGTGCACCATCTGCCTGCGCATATTCCATGGTCGCTGAGCCGCCATGATGCGGATCGACATCCATGCCTTTGGCGGGAAATGCGCGGTCGTATTGGACGAAACCGTTCTGTAAGTAATTTGGATTGCCAGCACGACCTTGGGCTCGCACTTTGAATGCAGGAACGCCAAACGCATTTTGACGTAGCGCTGTATAGGCTTGTTGCTCCTTGCCTTTGAGCGCGCCGTAGCGCCACAAGTCCACCAGGAAAGGCGTGACAGGATCACCAGTCATCACGTTAGTTTCATAACTGGCATAGCCCCAACGTGGCAACCAACCACCTTGCTCGTGGATCTTCAGTACGGAGTTCGCGATATCTTTGGCGCGCTCTGGACGGATCAAGGCGATCAACTGATTTTGAGCGCGATAGGTGTCCCATAACGAAAAATATTCGTAGTAGGTTTCCTTCTTTTTGAGATCGACTGTATGTAGTTGATTATCCCACCCACGATAGCGGCCATCCACATCATTGCCGGTCAATGGTTGCAAGAGCGAGTGATATAAGGCAGTATAAAAGACAGTGCGTTCATCTTGAGTGCCACCTGCAATTTTGATACTGCTAAGCTCTTGTTGCCAGGCGTTTTGGGCTTGTTGACGCATGTTGTCGAAGCTCAATAACTGGCCTTGCTTCATCCCTTCGACACGCAAATTTCGGCGCGCGCCTTCTGCATCTACATGAGAGATGGCCGTAATCGCAGTGACCGGCTTTTGATTGCTGACATCGAAGGTGAACCACGCGCCATGAGGGCGAACTTCACCTTGTTGACTGAAACTGCGTATACCTTCCTTGCCACCCGCTTCATTCCACACACCATGCGTTTTGAATGGGCGGTCAAACTCCATACGGAACCAAGTGATGTACTTAGTGCCACCGCAAAAACTGAGCGTAACGATTTTGCCTTCTATGGTGCGATCGTCTATTACTTGCAAGCTGCTGCCTGCGACATTGTGACGTTCATTTGCCTGCCCGACGTTGACCAAGATATGGCCTTGTGTCGTGGTCGGTGCGAAAGTATAGCGCTCGGCTGCAGCGCGGGTCAGAGCGGTTGCCTCTGCAGTGATGCCGCCATAACTGGTGAGTTTAATTTTGAAATAGCCTGCATCACCCACTTCGCCTTCGTGAGTGTAGTTAGCTGCATATTTTTTATGATCAAAGCTGCTTGCTTTGCTGGTATCAAAATCTCCGCCGGCTTGTATGCTACCCGTTACTGGTAAGACCGAGAGTTGGCCGCCTTGCTCCCAACAGCCAGCACCCGATAAAAAGAAATGCCCAAAGCCACGGATTTTAGGATCGGTGTAACGCCAGCCAGAGTAGTGCTCACCGATAGGGCTTACCTGCATCATACCAAAAGGCGCGGATGCGCCAGGGAAGGTGTTGCCGTCGTCTTGGGTGCCGATGAAGGTGTTGACTGGTGTGGCGGCTTGTGTCGTGGCTTGGGCAAAACAAAGCTCGTAGGGCTGGCTGACAGCAAGTAATGAAGTGAACAGTGCGGTAGTAAAGCGGGTCAATTTCAAAATAGTCTCCTGCTAGCTTGTTGTGCTGTGTGTGCTGGGTGTGCCGGGTTTGCTGTAAGTGTTATTCTCTTATCTTTACTTCGGCAAACGCAAAGGATGTGCCTCAGTATTAAACGTCACTTTATCAAAATCAAGTGCCGATTTTGGTGCGAATAAGAGGTAGTAGTATTTGAAGGTTTCAGCGAATAAGAAACTTTCCATGGAATCCGTTTTTGCTTTAGTGCGTACATCTTCTAATGCCGCATAACCAGCCTGCTCACGGCAATAACGCACAAAATCATTGAAGAATTCTTTGCCCATTTGTCGATATTTGACATCACCCGTTGCTCGATACAGGTAGTAAGCAGACTCTATGATTTCGGGACGCAAGGGATAGCCTGCGGACTCAACCGTCATTTTTTGATAGTCTAAGGATTCAGGTTCTATGCCATGCAGACGCCACATTTTTAGGCCGGATTCTTGTAGGCGTTGCGCGCGGTCTAAGTCACCACCTAATACTAATAGAGCAGGCATGAAAGCGTCGAGTGAACCATATAGGCTGGCGGTGCGTTTGCCGGTTTCCATGTGGGCGTGACCGTACCAGAAACCGCTAGGAGCTTCGTCGCCTAAATATTGGTTGACGCTCTTAATGCTGTTATCCCACATGGTTTTGCAATCTTGGTCGCCAAACAAGCGCCAGCATTTGTAGATGTATTCATAGTAGGAGTCGATGCCGCCGCCGATATGCGAACTTTTATTGGTCCAGACACCAGTCACCACATTGATGTTAGAGCCAATCAAGCCGATGGCGGAGCGACGTTCATAAGTAGCGACTAAGGCTTTCTTGGCCTTGTCGTAGTACACAGGTTTGTTGGTCAATTTACTCAGCATGCCAAATTCCAGCAGTAGCGTGCCCGTCTCTGCCGGGTTACTGACATCGCCGCGCACTTTGCCCGTTTTTAGATTGATGTGGGTATAAGGCATGCCCGTTGGCGAGTCGAAGACCGGTAACAGTCTATCGCCGAGATCTTCAGCTAATTTTAATAATCGCTTATCGCCAGTCATTTGATATGAAGACAGCAAACCACCTAACAGACGGATCGTGATTTCAAAGTTTTGTACGTAAATGTCTTGATCAAAATTGAGCTTAGTCGCGATCAATTCTTGCGCTTCTTTTGCTTCTTTCTTCAAACCCATGATCAGCAAGGTATCGAGCGCATCGACAGGCGTCATCAAAAGAGAGGTGCCATACCAATCGTGATGGGATTTGCTCAGTGGTTTTAATGCGTCATGTCCCCAGGCGTATTTTTTATAGGCTTGCCATGCATGTTGCGTTTCGCGTTTCACTTTGTTTGCCATGGCCAGCGATTGGGCTTCGCTCATATCTGATGCATGGGCTAGATTTGTATACAAGCTGGTACTGAGTGCGAGTGTCAGCAATACGCAAGTTGTTTTTAGTGTCTTTAACATGGGATGTCTCTTTAGTGTTGATGCGCTTACTGATCTTTGATCGATGGATTTAATTTTTTAATAGAGTCGAAATCTGTTCCACGCTAGGCGCTTGCGCACCTGCGGCGAGACAGGCGGCTGCACCGCTCGCTACCGAAAATTCCAGATGTTGTTGCCATGATTTCTGTGGCGAGGTGTGCAGACTGTATAAAAGCCCAGCGATACTGGCATCACCAGCGCCGACCGTATCGATAACTTGTATCATTGGTGGTTGCGCCGACCAGGATTGCTCACCTACATACAAAGAGGCACCAGCCGCACCGCAGGTATACAACACAATGGCTTCCGGATTGAAACTTCTTAACTCCAAGAATGCAGCATCAATATCTTGAGTGCGAAACAAGCCACGAATATCATCATCTGAGACTTTGATCACGTCAGCTAAAGCGCACATGCTGCGTAACCTTTCATCGTAGCGCGCATCCATCAAGTTACGGAAGTTGGGGTCGTAGCTGATCTTGACGCCTTGTTGCTTGAGTTGTCTGGCTAGCTTGACCAAAGTAGTCGCCAAAGGCTCACGTGTCAGACTGATGCCACCAAAATGGGCCCATTGCAGATGTTGATTCCAGCCTTGCGGCAAATCCTGCGGTGCAAAGTGCAAATCCGCACTGTCGTCGCCAATAAAAAAATAACTAGGCGGCGCAGTTTCGCCGACGATGGCGAGCAAAGGTGATCGTTGAAAACGTTGAATCAAGCGCAAATCCAAACCCGCTTGTTCACTCGCCGCATACAATGCATCACCAAATAAATCCAAGCTGATGCCGCCCGCAAAGCCCGTACTCAAACCTAACTTAGCGAGACTGCGTGCCACGTTCCAAGTTGAGCCACCGACCAGACTTTGCCATTGATCCGGACCGGTTCTTATCATGTCGGTCAATGCCTCGCCCGGACAGACGAATTGGGGAAAATTAGCCATGATGTGCAAAGGCTCCGATTACATTGAGCACTTCGTAACAGGCACCCATAGTGTGGTAATCGGTCTTGCCGGCCGGACTTTTTTCATCACTGATTTTGCTATTGTCGTTGCGCAGTATGCGATACCAGGCACCATGTTGATGATCAACAAAATGTTCCCAGCTATAGCTCCAAATCTTGTCATACCAAACCCAGTAATCTTGATTGCCAGTGCGTTTGGCTAAACAGGCAGCGGCGGCGAAGGATTCGGCTTGTACCCAAAAATACTTATCACCATCACAGACACTGCGGTCAGGGGCAAAGCCATAGCAAATGCCGCCATGGGATTTGTCCCATGAGGTTTCCATTGCGATAGCGAAGAGTTTTTCTGCTGTCGGTAGTAACCACGCGCTATCGCCTTGTAATTGGTCGGCGTAGCTATCAAGTAGCATCAAGAGTTTAGACCACTCTGTGAAATGGCCGGGTTGAAAACCCCAAGGGCGAAATAGATTCGCTTTGTCGTCGAGATTGTAATTCCAGTCTATTTTCCATTGACTATCGTAATGCTCCCAGATCAAACCATCGGCTTGGGCGGCTTGTTGTTGAGTGATGGATTTAGCGATTTGCTCTGCACGATGTAGAAGATTGATATCACCTGTGGCTTGAAACGCCGCGATCATCGCTTCACAGGAATGCATATTGGCGTTTTGTCCGCGATAGGCATCTACAATCTGCCAATCTTCGCTAGCCTGATCGGCGTACAAACTAAACTTCGGCTGCCAAAATTTTTCTTCCATGAGGTAGGTCGTTTCGTAAATGTAGTCGCGCGCTTCGCTTATTCCTGCCATCAATGCATGGGAATAGGCGAGTAGGACAAAGGCGAGACCGTAGCAATGATTATTGCCTTCGGTGATCTTCTTTTGTCCGTCTTGCCAACTCAATTGCCAGGCGTAGCCACCCGTAGTTGGGTTGCGATGTACGTCACGTAAAAAAGCAACACCGTGTTTAACTTGCTCTAGATAAGCTGGGTCTTGAAAGTGGCGATACGCCATTGCATAGTTAAATACAAATCGTGTACTACTAACCAAATGGCGACTGTCAGTATCGTAAACAGTGCCGTCGTCTTTGAAATAGTGAAAAAAACCACCGCTAGGATCGATGCAATGCGGGTGATAAAACGCCATGGTTTTTTGAATGTGTTCGGTCAGTGTAGAAGCTGCGCGAAAATTGGGGAGTGAAGTCATTTGAAGAACTCATTAAAATACAGTAATCCTGAATGTACCTGACAAGTTTTTTGCCTTCAATATTTGTGCAAAATCGGCGTGTAGTTTATAGGGTTTACTAAACAAAAAAGGCTACTCAATATGGTTTGAGTAGCCTTTAGTAGCTTGATCTGTCCCGGTTCTCTCAGTGCGCTAGATCGACTTTCTGGTTTAAGTCTATCCCTTGTGCCTTCAAAATTGCTTTCACTTTCCAAGCATAAAATGCCAAGTAGGCGAAACAAATGACGCCCACGATATAACTCATTTGGATACCAATTTGATCGGCTAAAGCGCCTTGCGCCCAGCTGACAAAACCACCACCCATAATCATCATGATCAGATAATTGCTACCTTGACCTGTGTGCTTGCCTAAACCTTTGATTGCCAGCGCGAAGATGCATGGCCACAAGGTGCTGCAGAATAAACCGATGCTAGTGAAGGCGTAAACACTAGTCATACCAGTCGTGCTCATGCCGATGAATAGACCGATGATGCCTAGCAGCGAAAAGATAAGCAGCATGCGAGCTGGATTGCCTTGGCTCGCCATGTCAGCGCCAATCAAGACCAAAACAATGGCACCGTAGACATAAAAATAGCTGAGGTCATGTTGTGCAATTGCATTCACGCCTAAGAACACGGAAAACGCCAAGTAGGGTGCTAAGAATTTGGCGATCTTTGCTGCGCTCGCATCAAAGGCGAAAGCTTCTACCGCACCGGTCCAGCGACCTATCATCAAACTCGCCCAGTATAAAGAAATGAACGGGGCGATGTCTTTGGTCATGAAGCCGAGTTTGCTTTCCATATAGGCTGGCAGATTGCTCGCAGTTGACACTTCCACGCCGACATACAGAAAAATAGCGATCATACCCAAGACCAGTTGCGGAAATTGCAGTGCAGAGGTTTGCTTACCTTCATTGCTGTTGAGATGTGCTTCTGGAACGGCTGGGCGATCTGGAATAGAGGAAAACTTTAAAAGCACGGCAACCAACAAAAATGCTACACCCAAGATCAGATAGGGTACTTTGACGCTCTCGATACTGATGGCATTGTTGGCACTGCTGGTCGCAGAAGGCGCGCCGAAGATCGCAAAGCTGACGATCAAAGGACCAATCGTGGTGCCAAAATTATTCACACCGCCCGCTAAAGTCAGGCGTTGTGAACCTGTCTCGTGTGAGCCCAATGCGATTGCTAAAGGATTGGCTGCGGTTTGTTGTAAAGAGAAACCGAGACCCACAATGAATAAGCCGGAGAGCATCAAAGGAAAGGAAGCTGTATTCGCGGCGGGATAAAACAATAAAGTGCCTAATGCCGAAATACCGAGACCGAGCGCCAAGCCGTTTTTGTAACCGATGCGATTAATTAAATCCTCTTTGATCAATTTCGATGCCAATAGATATAACAGCGAACCGACTGTATAGGCGACATAAAACGCCAGCGAAACAAACTGACTCTGGGTCTGTGTCAGATTAAAAGCTTGTTTGAAAACGGGGATGAGGATGTCGTTGCTGGCGGCAACAAAGCCCCAGAAGAAAAACACGGTGACCAGTGGTATAAATTGTGTCCACTGGGTATGAGCTTGTTTAGTAGTCATAGTCAATATTTAGGTTCTAGGTTTTTGATTCGTGCCGTATGGGTCTACTAATGGATGTCCCTAAATCATGGGAAGCATCGCTTGCAGAAAAATCGACACGCTGCCGCTTCTGTCTCATATGAAAATGCGGGCATCTGATGGTATACCGACACTTACTTGTTTGTATATTTAAACGATCTTTATTTCATGCTGTTTATTCGATTTACTAAACGACCAGTAGGTCGCAGCGCAAAAATTATGCTTCGCAACAAGTCATTTTTATTAATTAAAGAAAAACGAATCTGTTGTTCTATACGACTTGATTTTTCTGTGTTTGGTGGGAGCGGACTCACTCAAGGGAGGGCCGCGAGTGATCGTTGGGTCGTTGTTTTCTAATGTGGACATTGTTAGATACTGTGTCTTGCCACATGGAAACAGTTATCTGACTTAAGATGCGGACAGCTGTATGTGTGATGTGCTTGTATTTGAAGAAGTATCAGTTTTTATTGCGGAGTGCACGATATTTGTACCTACTTTTGCAGAAAGAAAAGAAGTGTTTTTTCTTGCTTAAGAACAAACAGTCTGTTGTAAAAAAAGAGCAGAATAGTTTTTATTTGGAAATATCTTTGACGAATTTTATAAAGTTGCTAGTATGGATTTGAGCTTTGTTGGATTTGTTGCATCACTATCTGTGCTCGTTGTTCAATAGCCTATAAACGGTCTTGACCTACTATTTATACTGTTTTATCGATTCTGTGGTGAATTAATTACTTCAGAATCAGTATCAAATTTTGCTTCAGCTTTAATGTTTGTTCTCGATTTTGTTTTTACTTCCTCTGAGACTCTTCACATCTGTTTTTAATAATAAAGGAAAGCAATATGAAAGCGCATTACATTTATCCCTTGGTGTTAGCAAGTGTCGCGAGTGTGGCACTGGTGCCAGCGGCACGGGCGGACGATTTAGCTGATTGGCTTAAGATCGATGGCTTTGGAACGATTGGAGCTTATAAAGGTAGTAGTGATAAGGCTGGTGTACGCGTAGACACCAGGCAGAGTACTTATTCACTGAATGACTGGCGATTTGATGGTGATACGCAAGCTTCAATTCAAGCGACCTTGAATCCTCACGGGAAATTGAAGGCTGTGTTGCAGCTGATCTCGAAGAAAGATATTAAGAGCAGTAACAAACCGACGGTCGAATGGGCTTATGTGTCATATCCACTCACGTCTGAATTTGATGTCAAAGTAGGGCGTACCGTCGCACCCATTTATTTAATGTCAGATTACCGTAACTTGGCCTATGCTCAAACTACAGTGCGACCTCAGTCCGAAGTTTATCAGGTAAATCCAATTTCTTTTCAAGATGGCGCTACCGCTCGTTGGGAGAAAAAAATAGGCAGTGGTACGGTGCAAGTGGAGGGATTTTTCGGTAAGGCGAATGTTAGTGTTGCTCTCGGTGAAGTTGATTTAGACAGAGTCAAAGGTCTATCACTTAAGTGGTCGGATGGATCATGGGCGATTCGCGGTGGCTATTCTAAATACAATGCGTCGTTGACTGCACCTAGCGTGGCCGCAACGATTAAATCTTTAGTGTCATTGCCGAGTGTTGTGTGCAGTAATTGCAGTACGGTTATTCCAGCAGTTGCGTCTATGACTGGCGTCACGGCGAATATCTCAACACTTGGTCTGTCCTATGATGATGGCGTGTGGATTGCACAAACTGAATGGACTAAACGTAAGTCCTCTTCCGTTGTGATTAGTTCTGTATCTGCATGGGATGTACTTGGCGCTTATCGTTATGGTGATTTCACACCTTACATTGGCGCTGGTCGATACAATACCGATCAGTCAAGTCCAGGCCTATTAGCGGGAGTCGCCGCACCAGCCGCATTTAAAGCACAACTCAATTATCTGAATGCATCGTACATCGGTGTAGGCAAGGGTGATCGAGACGTGATTACGATGGGTGTGCGTTGGGACTTTGCAAAAAATTTAGCATTGAAAGCTCAGCTTGAACGAATAAAAATGGACTCACCAGAAATCGGTGCTTCTAGTTATGTGCAATATCCTACATCGATGTTGGGTAAACCAAATGGTTTCGATGGTCGCGTATCGATGTTTACGCTTAATCTTGACTTTGTATTCTAAGCGAGGCCTGACATGAAATTATTAACCAAAACATTTATAGGTATGGCTTTACTTGCTTCGTTTCAGATCGCGCAAGCAGAGCATGTGATCGTGGTATCCGCAAAAAGTACAGTGGGCAATTTAACTAAAGATCAAGTCGCTGATATTTTTTTGGGAAACAGCAAAGAGTTTCCTGGAGGCGGTCAAGCCTTACCGTTAATCTTAGCGAGTGGTGCGGTACGTACCGAGTTCTTTGATAAAATTCTTGGCAAAAACGAAGCCCAAGCGAAAGCAATCTGGTCGCGTTTGGTATTTAGTGGTAAAGGTAGCGCGCCACGTGAAGTTGCTGATTCAGCTGAAGTCGTTAAATTGATCGCGGCAAATCCTAACTGCATCGGTATTATTGAGAAAAGCGCGGTGAATTCTAGCGTGAAAGTTGTATTAACAAGTCCATAGATTGTTAGTGAATGGCAGCTAGGTGGATGCGTCGTAATTGCGAAATCGTATGCCAACACGTCCTAGGTCGCTATCCTTTGCTGCTAATCGCATTAAACGAAAAAAACCGAAACCTCGCTGAGGTTTCGGTTTTTTTTAGGGAAAAATTCCATCTAAAATGTAGTTGAAAAATCCTCTTAAGCTTTTTTATTACTTCTTAAAACGTTCTTCGGCCAAACGATCAGCGATCACACTAGTCGGTACACCTTCCGCATCAGCACGCGCAAATACTTCAGCTAAAGTCTCGCCGATACGGCGCACATGAGCGTCCATACCATCTTCTGGCGTGTTGTTGTACTCGTAGCAAACTTTGATAATGCCACCCGCATTGATCACGAAATCTGGCGCGTACAAAATACCTTTTTGGCGGCAAACTTCACCGATTTCTGGTGTGGCTAATTGGTTGTTGGCGCCACCAGCAACGATCTTTACTTTCAGACGATTCATGGTGTCTGGGTTCAGCGTTGCGCCGAGTGCGCATGGTGCGTAGATGTCCGCCTCAACGTCGTAAATCGCATTCACATCAACCACAGTTGCGCCGAATTCTTCTTGCGCGCGCTTTAGAGAATTTTGATCAATATCGGCAACCACCAATTTCGCACCAGCTTCGTGCAAGCGGCGTGCGTAGTCGTAACCAACGTGACCGAGGCCTTGCAAAGCGACGGTCAAACCGTCAAAACTGTCGCGCTTGAAATGATGTTTGACCGCGGCTTGTGCACCAACGAAACAGCCTAATGCGGTGAAGGGAGATGGATCGCCACGGTCGCCCAAGCCTGCGACATATTTCGTTTTGCTAGCAACGTTCGCCATATCTGCTGGGCTGGTGCCGACATCTTCTGCGGTGACATAACGGCCACCGAGACGTTCTAAGGCTTCGCCGAGCGCTTCAAACAAAGCGGGTGTTTTATCTGTTTTTGGATTGCCGATGATGACGCTCTTGCCGCCGCCAATAGGCAGGCCGGCAACCGCGTTTTTGTAGGTCATGCCACGTGATAGACGCAAAACGTCGCGCACGGCTTCCGCTTCAGTGGCGTAGTTCCACATACGGCAACCGCCCATGGCAGGACCTAAATTCGTGTTGTGAACCGCAATGATGGCGCGCAAGCCAGATTTGGGTTCAGAGGCGAAAACTACTTGTTCGTGATTGTCAAAATTGACTTCGTTGAATACAAAGGCGGTCATGCTTATGGCTCCGCGCGGATTTGGTGCTGTTTGGCAGATGCGCCAGTTTGCTCCAGTACCGCAGAAAATGTGTGGATGAAAGAGAAAAACGGTTGGTAATTTATTGCTACTAAGTGCTTTTACCAGGCGGGTAGCCGATAAAAAAACGGTGATTGTGTCACGCGCGCAGAAGTATACGGTGTAGCCCTTATAAACTCAAGTTTGATAGTCATTTCATTGTTCTTATAGCTTCAGTTCCATTTAGATAGTCTCGGCAAGATCTCGAAACTGTTTTTTTCTTTGCAGAAGTGGGGCTTTTGTGAACTTCTAAGCAAGCTTATCAAGGTACGACAAATTGAACCGATACCAATCGGTATTTATATCTACTAAGTAGTATACATTTTTACTGATAAGTATATACTGCGTTTGCGCTGATCAATTTGTTAGCGTGAATGACGCGAATTCTATGGTTTTTTTGGAAGTGTTCGCTTCTGATAAAAAACGACATTTTGTTTGTATTTACATAATTCACTATTAACTTCTTTAAGAGGTATTTCATGAAACGTATTATTCTTGCTTCAATTTTGACTCTCGCCGCGACTTTCTCTGTGCAGGCAAAAGATATCGTTGATACCGCCGTGGGCGCGGGTAATTTCACGACTTTAGCTACCGCATTAAAGGCTGCAGGCTTGATCGATACTTTGAAAGGCAAAGGCCCGTTCACCGTGTTTGCGCCAACGGATGCTGCTTTTGCAAAAATTCCAAAGGCAGACCTCGAAGCTTTGTTAAAAGATAAGGCGAAGTTAACCGCTGTTTTAACCTATCACGTTGTTGCAGGTAAAGTGATGGCTGCGGATGTGAAAGCAGGCAAAGTCAAAACAGTACAAGGTGCGTCCTTGACAGTGTCGACAGCAGGTGGCGTCAAAGTTGACAATGCCAATGTGACAGCGACCGATATCGTTGCCGACAACGGTGTGATTCACGTGATTGATACAGTTATCATTCCAAAATAAAAATGGCGACTTTGAATGCTGCATGCTTGCAGCATTCAATAAACTAATTGGAGTGACATATCTGTGGTGCTTGCGCCAGATTTTCTAAGCAATAGGCGGCTCATTTGCCAACAAGCGATCGTCAAGGTTTTGACGATCGCTTTTGTGTTTTTAGAAAAAATTTTGTGAGATTGAGCAAGCTGATATGACTTTTCTCAGTCCGGGAACTGGGAGATGGCTGACTAATTTAGCTGCAATATCTCATTTCAATATGAACATGGTCGTTTTTTATCGCATTTTGCTATGTTTTAGTGACAAAATATTGAACTTTACGTATGGTAATGGGTTCAAAGAACGATTCTATTTTCGGAGGTTTTACTATGTTGCGACCAAGTCTACTTATTCTCACTTTATGCCTCATCTTAACGGCGTGCAGTCAGGGCGGAAAGGATGGCAAGTCATCTGATAAAAATGCTAGTGCCGAAGCTGAGCGCGCTTTGCAAGTGACGAATGAAGACTATGTTGTGATCCAAAATAGTGCATTGGCATCGGGGCCGGTCATCACTGGGTCGATACAGCCTGAGCGTAAGGCTGATTTGCGCGCTGAAGTGTCAGCTATCGTCATGCAAGTACTGAAAGAAAACGGTGAAGCGGTAAGGCGCGGTGACTTATTAGTGCGTTTGGACGATACCTCTTTCCGTGATCAATTGGCTTCTGCCGATCAGGGTGCTCGCGCCGCGCAGCAATCTCTGGATCAGGCTGAACGTCAGTTAGAACGCTTAAAAACTTTGCGTGCATCGGGTATGACTTCGATGCAAGCTTTGGAAGATGCAGAGATTCGCCGCAACAACGCTCAAAGTGAATTAGTGGCGACGAAGGCGCGTGCTGTGGCCGCTCGTCAACAGTTGCAACGCACCGAGATTCGCGCACCATTTGACGGCATCGTGAGCGAGCGCAAGGTGTCGAATGGTGATACTGCGCAAGTCGGTAAAGAAATCATGAAAGTGATTGATCCTGCCAGTTTGCGTTTTCAGGGCTTGATTTCAGCCGACTCTGTTAATGCCGTCAAAGCGGGGCAAGCAGTGAGCTTTCGCATCAATGGCTATGATCAGCAATTTATCGGAAAAGTACGTCGGGTTGATCCTGCAGCAAACGCAACTACGCGCCAGGTTGAAGTCTTAGTTGACTTCGTCGGTAAAGATCAGCCACGTGTGTCTGGTCTGTATGCGGAAGGCCGGATTGAGGCCGGCAGTACTGAAGCACTCACGATTATTAATTCTGCCTTGGTGCGTGAAGGCGATAAGACCAATGTGTGGGCAATTCAAGATGGTTCATTGAAGCGGGTTACAGTGGTGCTGGGTGATCGCGATGTGCGTCGTGGCGATTATTCGATTACTTCTGGCTTAAAGAGCGGTGATAAGGTTTTGCGTCAACCTTTATCGACGTTTAAAGAGGGTACTAAGGTGAATCTGGTGGCTTCTGCCGGTTCTCTCCCTACTGCAACTAGTCCCGCGGCCAATGCAAGTGCATCTGCTGCTTCCGTGACAGGAAAATAATATGTTTTTATCCGACTTTAGTATTAAGCGACCTGTCGCCACCATTGTCATCATTATTGCTTTGATGTGCGTGGGCTTATTGGCCTTGTCCAAACTGCGTGTGAACGAAATTCCGAATGTGCAAGAGCCTGTCCTCGGCGTTTATGTTCCCTATCCGGGCGCTTCACCAGAAACGGTTGAGCGCGAAATTGTGAATCGCATTGAAAAATCTCTGCAGAGTATTTCAGGCGTGAACCAATTGAATGCGACCGCAAATGAGGGGAGTGCGTATTTTTCCTTACGCTTCAATTTTGATCGGAATATGATCGAGGCATCGGACGATGTGAGAAATGCGATTGCGTCGGTTCGATACAAATTGCCGAACGAAATGCGCGAGCCGATTATCGAACGACGTGATCCGAATGATCAGCCGATTATGCAATTGGCCTTGTCATCGAAAACCAAAACGCATGCTGAGATTTCAAGATTAGCAGAAGACGATTTATCTGATCGTTTTCGTGGCGTTGATGGTGTTGCCGTAGTCAATGTGAATGGCGCCCTGAAACGTGAATTAAGTGTCTTGTTACGCGCGCAGAAATTGCGCGAATTTAATGTCTCAGTATCCGAAGTTGTGAACGCCTTGCGCACTCAGAATTCCACAGCGCCTGTCGGTAAAGTGCGCGGTACCATGGATGAGAAAAGCATACGCTTGGTTGGTCGTTTGGAGTCTCCGGCTGAATTCGAACAGATCGTAGTGAAGCGTCGCGGAACAGAAGTAATCCGCTTGGCACAAGTGGCGACGATACAAGATGGCTTTGCGGAGATCAACGGATTTAGTGTACGCAGCGGTAATCCTAACGTCGGTATCATGGTGATGAAATCCCGTGATGCGAGCACCGTGTCTGTGGCAAACAAAATCCGCTTACAAGTTGATGAAATCAATAAAACACTGCCAGAAGGAACCAAGCTTGAAATCACCCAAGATGGTGGTAAGAATGCGCAGAAAAATTTGAATAATGTGATCG
>CAUPNA010000053.1:0-25495 GCA_963512475.1 uncultured Undibacterium sp. | reverse complement strand
GAATACCTTGACAAGTGATGTGAATCAGTCAGATTGATTTGTTGATAGCATCGCTACTCCTTACGGTCACACCGGATAGGCAGACAGATGAGACGCTACAGTATTTTATTAAGTGCTGTTTTATTTCGCTTCTGCTTTGTGCGGCGTGGTCAACTTCCTTATTTACTATCGGCGATCGCACTTATCTTTATTCAGATAAGTGCAGTGGCGCGCGCCGATTCAATTCAATCTCTGCGCTTTAGTCATCTGACGCAAGAACACGGCCTGCCAAGCAGTAGTGTAATGAGATTGCTGCAAGATAGGCAGGGCTTCATGTGGCTCGGCACGGCTAACGGCTTAGCCCGCTATGACGGCCGTCAAATTAAGACTTTCTATTACGAAGAGAAAAATCCAAAAACGATCAGTAATCCTTTGGTGACGGCTTTACTTGAAGACAATGATGCCGTGTTGTGGGTGGGCACTCGTTCTGGTTTTGATCGTCTCGATTTGCGATCAGAAACGGTGCAACGTCAGGAAATGCCCGCAGATCTCAGTTTGCAGAATCGGCGAGTCAGCGGCATCGTCGCTGGCGACAATAAAAAAATATGGGTCGCCATGTACGGTGGGCTCTATCAATTTGATACAAAAACAGGCCAGTTTACCTTATGGAAATCGAATGATGTGCGCCTTCAGGGGCGGATCTTTGTGATTATCAGTGATGCACAAGGTGGCGTTTGGTTAGGACAAGGAAATCATGTCGCTCATATTGATAAAAATGCTCAGCTAGGTTTAGTGTTCAGCACAATCGATACGGTGACTGCGATGAAAAGTAACGTCATTGATTTTCAAGTGCGCAGTCTGGCGTTTGACGCGCAGCAGCGATTGTGGGTAGGTCTGGAAGGTGATTTGCAAATTTGGCATGTCGATCAAAATCGTCCGCGCCGCGATCCCTTACGCAACCAGTTTAAGTTAGATCCTGTTGTTGTCCGCACTCTAGTACGGGATAGTGAAGACTCAATGTGGATAGGTCAGGGCGGCCAGAGTGGTATCAGCAAATGGGTCAAAGGTAGCCAAAAAATTACGCAATACCGACATAGTCGAGCCATACCTAGCAGCCTCAATTCTGGCGCTGTGCAAAGTGTTATTCAAGACAGAAATGGAAGTTTGTGGGTGGGCACTAGTGATGGTGGTGCTGCGCAAGCGGATTTGCGCAGTAAGCGCTTTAATTTGTATTTGAATGAATCGATCGGCGATAAGAATTTAGCGTCACCAGTGGCGATGGCGATTAGTTTTGTATCGGATCACCTGGCGTGGGTGGGCACCTATAGCAATGGCTTAGTTAGTTTAAATTTGGACAATGGCGAGGTAAAAAAAGTCCCAGATAACGTGATGCCTCTATCTAAAATTAAATCGCAATTGCTAGCACCCGATGGCAAATTATGGATAGGTGGCGATGGTGGCTTATTTGTATTTGATACGCAACGTCAGTTAAGTCAAGCGATCGCTTTGAATAATCAACTAGCAGCCGGCGCTTCGATTAGCTCCCTAGTGCTTGATCGTAATGGGGATCTGTGGGCAGGTAGTGCTTTAGGTTTATATCGAATAAGAAACGCGCTTGGGCGAGATGTGTCAGCGCACTATGAGGCAAAAATCTATCGCAATGATAGACAGATTGCTGGTTCGCTGGGAAATGATGTAGTGGATAGTCTGCTATTAGATGATACTGGCAAGCTCTGGGTAGGTACTAAAGGTGGTCTGTATTTGTGGCAAGCCTCTACCGAGCGCTTTCTTGCTCCGATTCGTCCTGATAAAGTTGTGCCAAAACCGGAAAAATTGGCCATACAAGCTATGCGACAAGATGGAAAAAAGCGGCTTTGGATGGCAACTGAAGTTGGCTTGTTTGACATGGTGGAAAGTAAGGGCGAATGGCATTTACGATCCTGGGCGCATGTGAAAAATATGCCTCAGACCGGATTTGATTCTATACAAGATGCGCTGAATGGCGAAATTTGGTTAGGCAATGACCTTGGCTTGACGCGTTTGATACCAGAGCAAAATACCGCACGGTTTTATCCAGCATTAACCCATTTTGGTGCTGGCATTAATTTTGGTGCGAGTGCACGTGGTCCCGATGGTAGCTTGTATTTTGGGACGAAAGGCTTGATTCGATTTTCGCCGGAACAGCTTCGTGATAATTTACGAGCACCCAGAGTCGTATTGAGTGATATCTTGATTTTTAATCGTTCATTGTATGCGGCAGGAGCGACAAAGAAGTTATCGGATCAAACCGAACAAAAAATTGTTGGTGGCGATGACAACTATCGGCGTAAATTGATTAGTGAAATTAGTGGTCCAAATCCGGAACACGCCAGCTTGGAAGATGTAGGTATCTCAGGTGCCCTGCATCTGGCAAAACAAATCAAACTCACTCATAAACATGCGATGGTGAGTTTTCAACTATCCGCTTTGCAGTATTTCAATCGCAACCTAAACCGCTACGCCTGGAAACTAGAAGGTTCAGATAATGATTGGATCGAAGGCATAGGGGAGCAGGGAACCGCAACCTACACGAATTTAAATCCAGGGCGTTATCAGCTTTTTGCTAAGGCTGCCAATCCCGATGGCGTCTGGAGTGACAGTACATTGTTGCTGGACGTCGAGGTATTGCCGCCATTCTGGCGTACCTGGTGGTGGTACTCGCTCGTATTTCTGACTGTCTCTTCAGCAATTTTTGTCATATACCGTATGCGGGTGAAAAGTTTTAAGGCGAATCAAACTTATCTCGAACACGAAGTCGCAGCTCGTACAGCCGAAGTCGTCGAGCAAAAAGAAATTGCCGAACGCGCAAAGCAAGATATTGCTTTACTAAGCGCCATGGGACGAGAAATTATCGGAAGCTTAGATTCAACAATGATACAGCAAGTACTTCATCAAAATGTCAGTAAGCTCATTAAGTCCATGTCCTTCGGTATTGGTATGGTGAATTGGGATGGTCGCCAGATAGAGTTTCGTTTTATGGTGGCAAATGGAGAAATGGTTGAACCCTATCAGCGTAGTCTTGATGCACCGGAACAAGCTTCGTCGATATGCGTTCTAAGCGCCAAAGAGATTAAGATTGATGAGTACTTGATCGACAATCGAATACTAGATTCAGTTAATCGAAAGGGGGCTGAATTAGGTAAGTTAGGCTTGCGCAATCTAGATGGAAGCGAACCACCGCAGGCTAAATCGGGTATCTTTGCACCAATGATCGTGAAATCCAAAGTGATAGGTGTGCTGTGCCTACAGAGCGATCGTAGTTACGCATTCACGTCGAGAGATTTGGATATTTTGCGTACCCTCGCTGCGTATTCAGCGATTGCTTTTGATAATGCTGACGCTTATCAATACTTGCAAATGACACAGGCGAAATTGGTTGAACAAGAAAAACTTGCAGCTTTGGGGTCGTTGGTGGCAGGTGTGGCGCATGAACTCAATACGCCGCTAGGTAATAGCTTATTGACCGCCAGCACTATGCAAGAAATGAGTGGCAAATTTTTGGCCGAAGTTGAGACCGGTAAAGTGCGCCGCTCCAGCCTTGATGTTTTTGCTCGCGCTACTGAAACTTCTAGCACACTGCTCGTTCGTAATTTATCGACTGCATCGGATTTGATTACTGGGTTTAAACAAATTGCGGTCGATCAAACCTCCGATCAAAGACGACAGTTTAATTTAAGAACGGTCAGTGAAGAAATCGCCTTGACGATGTCAAATCGGATAAAGCGGGACGATCATGAGTTGAAGATTGATATGCCAGGCATGATACTCATGGATAGCTATCCTGGACCGTATGGACAGGTGTTAAGCAACATGATTATGAATGCGATTGTGCATGCTTTTGATGGACGAAAACGCGGCTTGATGAGCTTGAAGGCAGAATTCATTAATCACAAACAAGTGCGTATTATTTTTAGTGACAATGGCCATGGTGTCAGTGAATCAAATCTGAGTAAGATCTTCGACCCTTTCTTTACGACACGCTTAGGGCAAGGTGGTAGCGGCCTCGGTCTGCATATTTGTTACAACATCGTTCATTCAGTATTAGGTGGTAGTATAGAAGTGCATAGTACTTTAGAGAGTGGTATCAGCTTTGAAATTATTTTGCCTTTGACCGCGCCGCAGCGTTAGAAAAATAGGGCGAGGCTAGCTGGTAGAGGCGCCGAGCGCACCAAGGTGTTTGACTTCACTTACTATCAAAGCGGTGCGCATGGGACGTCCTACTAAATCTACCCACTAAATTTAACCATCAAATCGCAATACCGCTCGCATCAAAATAACCATCAAACAAAATCGAACTCAAATAACGCTCACCAGAGTCTGGCAATACCACGACAATAGTCTTGCCAGCATTCTCAGGCAACTTGGCCAAACGTATTGCTACAGCAGTCGCCGCACCGCACGAAATACCTGCCAAAATACCTTCTTCTTTCGCCAGACGCTGTGCATATTCAACCGCTTCTTCGTTGCTGACTTGCTCGATTAAGTCAACTAAAGACAGATCCAAGACATCAGGTACAAAACCGGCACCGATGCCTTGAATTTTATGCGGAGCAGGTTTGATCTCCTGACCATTGCGTTTCTGTGTCAAGACCGGACTTGCGGTCGGCTCAACCGCTACGGTCAAAATCGCCTTACCCTGGGTTTGCTTGATGTAACGAGATACACCGGTGATGGTGCCGCCCGTACCTACACCAGAGACAAAGATATCGACCTGACCTTCAGTATCGTTCCAAATTTCTGGACCAGTCGTTTTCTCATGAATCGCCGGATTGGCAGGATTCTTAAACTGTTGCAGTAAAACATAACGATTAGGATCGCTGGCACGAATTTCTTCTGCTTTAGCGATTGCGCCGTTCATGCCTTTTGCACCTTCCGTCAAAATCAGTTTGGCACCGTAGGCGACCAATAGTTTGCGGCGCTCGATACTCATTGTCTCAGGCATCGTCAAGGTCAGGGGAATACCTTTCGCCGCAGCCACAAACGCCAGCGCAATACCGGTATTGCCACTAGTTGGTTCGATCAATTCTTTACCAGGCCCAAGCAATCCACGCGCTTCAGCATCCGCCACCATCGCAGCACCAATTCTGCACTTCACCGAATAGGCTGGATTACGACCCTCAATCTTCGCCAGCACAGTCGCACCAGCACCATCCGTAATACGGTTTAATTTAACTAAAGGGGTACGACCGATAGAATCGGCATTATTTTGATAAACAGGCATAAGTTCCTCAATGCAAAAGGGTTCCGACAAGGATTGCGAGCATAAGCGAGTAGGCGGGAAACTCAAAAGAATATAAGCTCATATCCTTATATGGTTTTGTTGGGCTTGGTCGTTCAGAATTGAAGAAGGAAAATACCTTCATATAAATACTATTTATGTACAATGCTTGGAATTGAATGAATGTTCTTGAAATAGAAACGCTGCAACTTCATGCAATTAATCGTTTTGGGATATAAAACTATTCGTAACTTGATGTTGTAAACTGAAACTCTGTGTGCAAGTAATTCGTTCTGCAGCACAGCATTACATTTATTCTTTAGTTTGTATGTCTGTGAACGCACGGCATTGAATAGGAAAATATGCTCCAACCAGAAACCCTAATGCAACACCCGCTAATCATCCCCATGGCAAGCCACGTTGCCCTGTGCGCATTCCTTTATGTCTTACTCACTATCGCGCGTGCTCCGACTATCTGGGGTGTAGGTCGCCTCACCGATGGTAGTAATCCTTGGGCAAAATTTGAACCTCGTATCAGTGCTAATTTGTCGAATCAGTTTGAGTGGCCCCTGCTGTTTTATTCGGCTTGTTTGTTACTGGTTCATGCACCTGTTATTTCGTTTTCACTAGCCTTGGCGTGGATTTTTGTTATTGGTAGAGTGCTGCATAGTTCGGTTCAGATATTGACTGCCAATGTCAGGCTGAGAGGATTGGTTTTTACGATCAATTTTCTTGCGGTTCTTGGTCTTTGGGCACTTATTGCGTATCGTTTTGGTTAAGCTGTTCGCCGCCGATAAAGTAAGGTGCGCCGTGCGCACCGTACTTTAAATCTTGCAAATGGATATCTGCATAGACGACTCTCCACCGTTGAAAATCTATTTTGCTGGAATTAATTCAAAACGCTGCCTCGTATTTTCTTCTACCGCTTTACGTGAATACAGCAGGGGGAAGTAGTCGCCTTTCGCCCATGATTCTGCCAAGTCTCGGTAATGCGGACTGGCAGGGTCACCTGATTGTCCCGGTGCGTTGATGGCGCGTGAATTATCCCAATTGCCGACATCGATCACGACACGGAATGAAGGACCATTTAATTGTACGAAGTCTTGTAAGCGGTAGCTGGATTGATTGACCGTATTTGCACTGCCGCCACGTGGCAGATTACCGACGTCGAATTGAGTTCGGGTAATGGGATCGACAATCGCTGACATCGCATGTTTGAATGGTGTTTTTTGTAGCGCACCCCAACGCCAGTTTTTGCTGTCTTTACCCTGTAAGCGTTCTAAACCTTGGTAGGCTAGGCTTAAGCTGTTGAGTAACAAATCGTCGCGGGTGGCGCGTGCGATTTGGGGTGTGGTTCCAAATTGCGCGGGAAAATGATCAACACTATCTAAATGCTGTAGCATGCGCGTCATATCTGGCATGTTGCTGACTAATCCAGTTTGGCTGCCTAGCATCATATTCTTGTAGGCAGGTGCTAGCGTTTGTGTCAGCCAGACCTGGAATAAGGCGGCAGCTGGTGAGTCGGCATGTTCGAAGTAATCCCAGTCTTTGAAAACAGCCAAGGCTTTTTGCTGTGTTTCATCTTTGTTTTTTAGCGCATTGCTTACATTCATGATGACAGTGACTAAGCGCTTTGCGGGAAAAGAGAAAACATCATTTTGCAGACGCATAGAGTCTTCGATAGAGATTTTTTTGTTTTGCCCGAGGACATCGGCTATACGCTGATAGCGCGCTGGAAGCGGCCATTCAAAGCCAAGCTTGCGGTCTTTCTGTGGATAGTCTTTGGGTAAATTCATTTCGTTAGCCGATGCAAACCAGCCGGATCTTGGGTTGTAGCTAGAGGGCAGCTTGTCGCCCGATAAAAATCCCGACCATTCGTAGCGACCATCACCCGGCACGGGCAATAGCCCATCCCAATTGTTTCTTATCGGTGTCATGCCGCCAGGTGCCCAGCCTATATTTCCTTTAGTATCGGCATAAATTTGATTCAGAGTTGGAGCGCCCCAGTGCAGCATGGCTTTCTTAAATTGGGTAAAGTTATTTGCACGCAGGTAATCGACGCTGCCAAAGTAGGGAGCCATGCCAGCTTGTAACCATGCAGTGCGCACCGCGAACGCCCGATTTTTGTCAGACTCTAGATAGATCACCGGGCCATGTCGCGTGAAGGGGAGGTAGATCTGCTGATCGGGCTGTCCTTTGACTTTAAAAGTCTCGCCGTGTTGAATAAAGTTTTCCCATTTTCCTTGGTACTTGTACTCTTGAGGATTGGTCGGGTTGAGTTCGTAGACATATAAGTCTTCCTGATCAATCGCCATAATCGTCAGGCCAAACGCGATGCTGCCATTGTGACCAATAGAAATGCCGGGCAGAGCTGGCTCGCCTGCGCCAATCACATTTAGGCTTGGTGCGCTCAAATGGGTGATGTAACGCAATGAGGGCGTAGAGTAGGCGCGATGGGGATCGTTCGCCATGATGGCGCGCCCCGTGCTGGACTTGACGGGGGCGATGACCCAGTTGTTACTGCCTTCCTGCGTTTCCTCTCCTGTGTCGTTCCCTTGCATAGCGAGTGTTGTCGACGGGGTGGCTTGGCTTACACGTTTGCCGTTGGCGTCGAAAGTGACATTTTGCGTCGCTAGCGTAAATTGGCGTAAAACATCATCAGGTAAGCAGGGATCTAAACCCGCTGGTACTTTTGTTTTCCAGCCATGGCTTAAGCTTTGTCTGACTTCATCAAGCGCTAGGTTCCCTGTGCAAGCTAGCCTGGCACGCGCCACTTCGGAGGTGAGGTTGCGTGTCAGCCCATGACTGCGTATCCGCACCACGTCTTCGACTTGCCATCTAGCCGGCAGATATTGCATGAGCTTAAACTCAGGTGGCAGCGACTCAGGGTTCTTGCCTAGGTAATCAATGTAGGCATTAATTCCCGCGACGAAGCTCTTACTTAAAGTCTGCGCCTTATTGCCATAAGCGGCCCATTCTTGTTTCATATCGCCACGATACAAGAAAGCGCGCGCGGCTTTATCTTGTTCTAAATAGGATGGACCAAATACTTCAGCGAGCTGTCCTAGGCCACGTCTGCGCCATAAATCAATTTGAAACAAACGATCTCTGGCGACATTGAACCCTTGGGCAAAAAAGAGATCGGCTTCGTTCTCCGCATAGATATGTGGAACGCCCCAATTATCGACGAGGATCTGAGCCTTGCTTTGTAACCCAGGTAGTTGCCAGCTTTGTTTGATACTTGTTTTTGTTGGGCTATTTTGTGCGCTGGCGACGGTGAGTGGTAGCGCGAGTAGTAGCGTGACTAGAGATGTGGCTAGCGGGTTTGATCTTGGCATGGGGTATCTTCATTTCTTATCAATATTTTGCAGTGCGTTTAGTGGCTTCAAATCATTGTTTAGTTCTATTTTGACTAAGGATTTAACTTGCTCTGTTGAGTATAAGCGTAATTAAAATGATTTCGCTCCGCAATTTATGCGGTTCGTCGCATTTGTTTGTTTTTGGCAAAGCATCAGCGTAGCATCTGATGTCGTTAAATACTTCTTAAGTAATTTATGTGTTTAAGTCGGATGCCACTACTTTCGAATCAAAATAAAACCGCGTACATCTGACCGCTCTGGTCATGAAAAGGGGAAAAATGGAACACACATTGGATATTAAGGCGACACCAGTCGTCGATGCGCCAAGCGAAAAACTAAATCCTGTGACCGTCAGCGAGCGGATACACGCTTTGGATGTGGTCAGAGGATTCGCTTTAATCGGCATCTTTTTCATGAACATCGAGTATTTCAATCGCTCATTTCTGGATTTTGGTACCGGCATACCACCTGGTGTACATGGTATTGATTGGCTCGCTACTTACTTCGTCAATTACTTCGTTGCGGGAAAATTCTGGACAATTTTTTCCCTGTTATTTGGCATGGGATTTGCGGTGATGTTGAGTCGTGCTGAAGAGACAGATCGTCCTTTCATTAAGCCGTATATTCGTAGGATTATCGCATTGGCGATTTTTGGTTTTTTACATAACGTCATGCTTTGGTATGGCGATATTTTGCTCAGCTATGCCTTCACCGCTGGTGGTTTATTGATTATTTTATTTGGTCGCTGGAAGTGGATATTACTGAGCCTTGTTGGTCTGGTCGGTTTCTGTTTTATTCCAGGCATGAGTTCCTTTGGCGCTGTGGTTGCTGGTATCGCGTATATGGGGTTACTGGGTTTGTTTATACGTAATGAAAAACAGGTCAAAGTGTTTGGGAAACAAATGCCACTGTTTTCAGTTCTGTTCTTGGTCGCTGGTATCTTGGTAGGCTTGGCTGCACTGGTATCTTGGTTGGTACCAGCCATGAAAGATGGCCGCAGTCCTATGACCGTGATGGGATTTGTACTCTTGTCGATCGCTTTCTTGTCGGCGTATTTTCATCAACCGGCCACAGCCAGATTTTGGCGCGTTGGCGTTCTGGTTTATTGCCTGCCATTCTTGATTGGCACCGTGTTTGGGATCATCGCTTATCAACAGCCTATCAGTAGTGTATTTAACTCACCCGAAGCAGTCCAACTTGCAGCGCAAAAAGCAAAAACCAAAGCAGAGGAAGAGTTGAGTAAGAAGGCGGCAATTGCTGAAAGTAAATCAGCACCAAAAGTAGATGCAAAAGCAGAAGCGAAGAAGGATGATCCTAAAGTAGTCAAAACCGATACGCAAAAGAAGTTAGAGCGTGATGCGGACTCGATAAACAATATTCAGGAAAATAAAAGAAAAATTGCGGATGATGTCGAAGTTCTGAGTCACGGTAGTTATTGGGATACAGTGAAGCAGCGTTTTGAACGATTAAAGGACGGACCGTTTAATCCGGCTGGTATGGCATTTCAAGCAATCGCTTTGTTCTTACTAGGTCTATGGTTTGTACGTGCCAATATAATTACTAAAGCGGCAGAACATTTGCCTTTGTTTCGTCAAATCGCGATATTTGGTTTGCCTATCGGTTGGGGTTTAAGTTTGTTGGCAAGTAGTATCGCAGTAACCCATGCGCCTGGCGTCTCTGGTGATGGCTGGCAACTATCCCAGATGCTTTTAAATTTGAGTAATTTGCCGACTTGTCTGGCCTATCTCAGTATCGTAGTTTTGATGCTGCACAGTAATTCTATTTTCTCCAAAATCAAGGTATTGGCGCCTTTTGGCCGTATGGCATTGACCAATTATTTAATGCAGTCTTTGGTACAAGCGAGCTTCTTTTATGGCTGGGGATTGGGACTTTTTGGCTTAGGCCGTGCGCAACAATTAGGCTTCGCTGTCTGCGTGATTTGTTTGCAAGTTTTGTTTAGCCATTGGTGGTTAGCACGCTTCCGCTACGGTCCTTTGGAATGGGTATGGCGCGCAGTGACTTACTGGCAAATTCCCGCGATGAGAATCAGTCGTAATTCTTTACAGACACAGATGATTTAATTTCCTTAAGTAGATTAGCTTTACCATTTTATAAGGCATAATGATAAAAAGCGCTTTGATGCAAATCGAAGCGCTTTTTCAATTAGTCACTTGTTAAGGTAAGGGAAAATATGCAGACCGACAGTACAAACACGATAAACGAACACGATCCAATATCTGAGAGTAAGGTAGTTGAACCCAGCGTTGCCCCGGCGTTAGTGCCGGTAAGCACGAAAGAACGCATTGCAGTCCTTGATGTGATTCGTGGTTTTGCGCTGATCGGCATTTTCTTGATGAATATTGAGTTCTTTAATCGCGCTGTGGGGGAACTGGGCGAAGGCATGCCTGCGGGATTGACTGGAGTGAATTGGCTGGCGAGTTATGTGATTGCTTATTTTGTCGAGGGGAAATTCTGGACAATTTTTTCGCTCCTGTTTGGTATGGGCTTTGCCTTGATGCTGACCCGTACCGAAGCCAAGGGGCAGAATTTCCTTAAACCGTATTTGCGTCGACTAATTGCTTTGGCGATTTTCGGGGTGCTACACCATATTTTAATTTGGCCAGGCGATATCTTACTGAGCTATGCCATCGCTGCTAGTGGTTTGTTACTGATCTTGTTTGCGAAAATACGCTGGATCTTTCTGGCTGCCATCGTGTTAGCTTTGTTTGCAGTCATTCCCTTTCTAAATCAGATCGGCGCTATTGCAGTGGCATTGACTTTACTAGGCGGAATTGCATTCCTGCTGCGTACCGACGCTGTGACTAGGTTCTTCGGTAAAAATATGCCGATTACTTCTGCTGTCTTGTGTGTGATGGGCGGAATCGCATTGTTAATTGGCATAGGAGGATTCTTCATTCCAGCGATGAAAGCGTTACGCGGCTTAATTTTTTCGGCAGGATTTCTCTTCTTGTTGGCGTTCATATTAGCGCGATCACTTCAGCCGAAAGATGCCCGTCCATGGAAAATAGGTAGTTTGCTGTACTGCGCTTTATTTATCTCTATGATTATCGGCGGCGGGTTTGAGTATTGGGGCGCTAAAGAAACGCCAACAATTGCAAGTAAAGCTGAGCCTCAGATTGAGAATACGTCATCTACTGTGGTCGCTACCAGTGCTGCAAGCAATTCAGTAGCGGCCGACGCGAGTATTTCTTCCGATCAAAGCGACGCTGCTAAACGCAAAACAGCGGCAGCTGAACAAAAGAAAAAGCAGTTGGAGCAAGAGAAGAAGAAAGAGGCCGACAACAAGCTGGAAGTACAAATTTTGACTAAGGGAACTTATCTCGACGCAGTGAAATTTCGAGCCAAAGAATTTGCCGAAAATTGGGCCAATCTGACGATTTTTAGTGTCTTGATTAATTGTATGTTCCTGATCGGCTTTTGGTTTGTACGATCGGGCATTATGGATAATACTAAGGCGCATTTGCCTATGTTCAGAAAGCTCGCACTGTTTGGTTTGCCAATCGGCATAGGTTTAGGTATCGCAGGTAGTTTGATTACGACAGCACCGCTGAAAGGCATGGAAAATGATCCGTTTACGATGGCAACCGGGCTTGTGTATTTAGGAAATTTACCGGCTTGTTTAGGCTATGTCAGTGTGTTGGTTTTGATGTTCAATAGCACAGGCCTTTTGGCCAAAGTGACGCTGCTGGCACCGTATGGTCGTATGGCTTTGACGAATTATTTGTCGCAATCGATCATTTGTTCTGCGGTTTTTTATAGTTATGGCTTGGGCTATTACGGCATGCAGCGTGCGCATCAAGTTGTATTTGTAATCATCGTGGTGATTTTGCAGCTGATGTTTAGCCACTGGTGGTTGAGTAAATTCCGCTATGGACCTATGGAGTGGTTGTGGCGTGCAGTGACGTATTGGAAATTGCCTGCTTTTAAGATCTAATTAGAACTGGCGCAGGAGCAGGCAAAAGCGCTGGAAAAAAAAAAGGCTTATTTGAATTCAAATAAGCCTTTTTTTACTGTGATAACGCTACTAGCGAACTACTTATAGGACTTTGCGCAACCAATTTCCTATATCGATAATTTCTTGTGGGGATACTGAATGCTGCATCCAGTAGTCATGCCATTCAATGGTATAGCCAAGACTGAGCAGAAGATCGCGTGATTGCTGTGCACGTTGGATAGGAATCACAGGATCACTAGCTCCATGTACCAAGAAGATAGGCGTGTCTTGATTTGCAGCATGACGTTCAGCTGCAACTTTATCGGCCAAGGGAACATAGCCAGACAAGCCCATGATGCCCGCTAATTTTTGCGGATGACGCAGACCTGTTTGTAGACTCATCGCACAGCCTTGCGAAAAACCAGCCAAAATGATCTTGTCAGTCGGAATGCCTCGCGCATTTTCACGCGCAATCAAGGCATCAATTTGTTGCTGTGATAGACGCAGGCCAGCTTCATCTTCGCGCTTATTGATATCGGTGCCAGCGGCAGCAATGTCATACCAAGCACGCATGATGTAGCCGCCGTTTAAGGTGACAGGAATTTGCGGTGCATTTGGAAAGACAAAACGAATTGCCGGGCAATCACGCAGATCGAGTTCTTTAACGATAGGTACGAAGTCGTTGGCATCTGCGCCTAAACCATGCATCCAAATGACTGCGGCTGTCGGATTGACGCCGCTTTCGATTTCTATAGTTTCTAAGAGTTCAGTCGTCATGATTTATTCGGGAAAATTTATACTTCAGAAGTTTTTACGCGCAGCGCGGATTTTGGACGGAATACTTTGCAGACGGACTCATGTGTTTCAACATAAGGACCGCCGATTAAATCGATGCAATAGGGGATTGCGGCAAAAATGCCAGCGACAATTTGCTTGCCATCGGCGTCTTTTAAGCCCTCTAAAGTCTCTTTGATCGACTTAGGTTGCCCGGGCAAATTGAGAATCAATGCGGCGTGATCGGTGGTTTCACGTATTACTGCAACTTGGCGCGACAAGATTGCGGTTGGTACAAATTGCAAACTGATCTGGCGCATTTGCTCACCAAAACCGGGCATTTCTTTTGTTCCTACGGCTAGGGTGGCCTCTGGTGTGACGTCGCGTCTTGCTGGACCTGTACCGCCCGTGGTAATCACTAAGTCGCAGCGAGCGTGATCGACCAAGTCAACTAAGGCCAGTTCGATTGCAGGACGCTCGTCTGGGATCAGGCGCGTTTCCATTACCCACGGTGTGCTGAGGGCTGTGCCAAACCATGTTTGCAATGCTGGAAGACCTTGATCCTGATATACGCCAGCGGAGGCGCGATCCGAAATCGACACTAGGCCTATCCGCAAAGCGCGATCTACATCAATTGTCGTCATCTTCTGCATCGTCGTCGTTTTCTGCGTCATCGTCTGATGCAGTAGCGGCTTTATTTTTTGCCTGGATTTCTTTTAAGATTTGGAAGATTTCACGATAGGCTTTAGGCGGCTTGTTTTCTGCTTGCTCTTTGCGTGCATTGCGAATCAAAGTACGCAAATGTTGTACGTCGAGTTCAGGATTTTCTGCCAGCAATTCGGTCAAGGCTTCATCTTTCGTCAGCAGCTTTTCACGTTTGCGTTCCAAGGAATGCATGGCGGCAGTTTCAGACTTGGACGCACCTTTCCAGCTATCGATGGTTTTCTGAATCAGCGCAACTTCGGCTTCATCTAAAGTACGCATCTTTTTGCCGACAAATTGCATTTGGCGACGACGGCCTTCGTGGTTGGTAATGTTCTGACATTCGAGAATGGCGTCGCGCACATCCTCTGGCATAGGAACACGTTTAACGCGATCGCGTGCAGAGTCCACTAACTCTTGCCCCATTTTTTGCAGGGCGGTCATTTGACGCTTGAGTTCGGATTTGGATGGACGGTCGTATTCTGGTTCAAACTCATTGGACTGATAGCCGCAAGAGCCTCGATTCGGATTTGGCATTGGTAAATCTTCTATAAACTTATTGAAACGACTGCTATGATACTCTCTTTATCCTTTCAGCTAAAGAAACAGAAGCTATGTCTAAACCAGTTTTTACCCATACTCAGGATCAATTTAAACAAATTACCCAGGATATGCTGCGCATTGCTCGTGACAAAGGTGCAACAGATGCGGCGGTAGAAGTCAGCGAAGGCGGTGGTTTATCGATTAGTGTGCGTAAGGGCAAGGTCGAGACCATAGAGCAGAATCGCGACAAAGGCATAGGAATCACGGTTTATGTCGGCAAGAAGCGCGGAAATGCCAGCACTTCTGATTTTTCCAGAAAATCTTTGGAGGACACCGTCGAGGCCGCTTACAACATCGCACGCTTTACTGCTGAAGATGATTGCGCTGGTTTGCCGGATGCTGAGATGTTAGAAAAGCATCCACAAGATTTAAAGTTATTTCACCCTTGGTTAGTCACTGCCGAAGAGGCAATTGATCTGGCTTGTCGTACTGAAGCAGCGGCTTATGCCGTAGATAAACGGATTAGCAATTGCGAAGGCGCTAGTGTTCACGCGCAGCAATCCCATTTTGTAGCGGCTAATTCACGTGGCTTCGTTGGTGGTTATCCGTTTTCCCGCCATACAATCTCTGTCGCGCCAATTGCGGGTAAGGGCTCGAAGATGCAACGAGACGACTGGTACAGCTCTCATCGTAATCACAAGAAAATCGCTACACCAGAAGCCATTGGTGGCTATGCGGCGGAACGTGCTTTGGCACGTTTGAATGCGCGCACCATTGATACTAGAAAGTGCCCGGTTTTGTTTGAGGCACCTTTAGCTGCTGGATTATTGGGTGCTTTTGTACAGGCGGTTTCGGGTGGTGCCTTGTATCGCAAATCAACGTTCTTGCTCGATACTTTAGGTAAGCAAGTTTTTCCAAATCATATTCAAGTATTAGAAGATCCGCATGTGTTAGGCGCGGTCGGTTCTTCTCCATTCGATGATGAAGGCGTTAAGACCTTGAAGCGTGAGGTCGTGACGAATGGTGTATTGAATGGCTACTTTCTCTCAACTTACTCAGCCCGTAAATTAGGTATGCAAACGACCGGCAATGCGGGTGGTTCTCATAACCTGAATCTGACTTCAAACCTAACCAAGCGTGGCGATAATTTTGCGCAGATGTTGAAGAAAATGGGAACGGGTCTATTGGTTACAGAGTTGATGGGACAGGGCGTGAATTATGTGACGGGTGATTATTCACGTGGCGCATCTGGCTTTTGGGTGGAGAACGGTGTGATTCAGTATCCAGTAGAAGAAATCACTATCGCTGGCAATATGCGCGAGATGTTTGAAAAGATCGTTGCGATAGGAAATGATACTTTGACACGTGGTACTAAGACTACTGGTTCAATTTTGATTGAAAGTATGACTGTCGCTGGTAGTTAGTTTTTAGACTTTAGTATCGTTGACGCGCAGGATAGGTAATCTTCTACGCGTATTTTGGTTTGGTATCGTGATTTATTTAAGCTTGTCCTGGGCCTTAGCCTTTAACCCCATACTTAAAAAACGGAGATCGCATGGAACGTCGTTCATTTCTTAAAAAAGCGGCTGTTGGTACTGCCGCAGGTGCAGTCGCAATACCGAGCTTAGCTGCAGATTTACCTGCGCTTAACTGGCGTCTGGCATCGAGTTTTCCTAAAAATCTCGATACCATTTATGGCGCAGCAGAGACTTTTTGCAATCGCATCAAAGAATTGACTGATGGGAAATTCAATATCCGTCCTTACGCCGCACCAGAGATCGTGCCCTTTAACGCTGTGCTAGACGCTGTGAAAGATGGCACCGTCGAAGTAGGGCACACCGCTTCCTATTACTACTATGGTAAAGATGCGACCTTTGCTTTTGATTGTGCGGTACCGTTTGGTATGACCTCACGTCAGCAAACTGCTTGGATGATGCACGGCAATGGTATGAAGTTGATGCGTGAATTTTTTGCCGAACATAATGTGGTAAATTTTTTAGGCGGCAATACTGGTACACAGATGGGCGGTTGGTTTCGTAAAGAAATTAAGAGCCCCGAAGATCTCAAGGGTTTGAAATTTCGTGTCGGTGGTTTTGCAGGGAAAGTCTTGGCGAAACTAGGTACGATCCCAGTCCAGGTCGCGGGTGGTGAGATTTATACCTCGCTGGAGAAAGGTGCGATTGACGCGGCGGAGTGGGTTGGTCCCTATGATGATGAAAAGCTAGGCTTTAATAAAGTCGCGAAGTTCTATCACTATCCAGGTTGGTGGGAAGGTGGTGCGCAGCTCTCTTTTTACGTCGGCAAGAAGGAGTGGGATAAATTACCTAAGTTGTATCAAGCGGCAATTGAAACGGCGAGCTTAGAAGCGCACATCAATATGCAGGCTAAATATGATGCACGCAATCCATCCGCATTGGCGCGCCTGATACAAGATAAAACTATTTTGAAACCTTTCCCGCAATCAGTGATGGAGGCCTGTTTTAACGCAGCGCAAGAAACCTTCACGGAAGAAGCCGCTAAGAATCCTAAGTTTAATAAAGTCTATACGGATTGGCTCGCTTTCCGTAATAACCAGGCCCAATGGTTCAACGTTGCTGAACAGTCGTTTGCCCGCTTTAATATGGCGCGAAAATTGAAGTGAGTTACCTCGCTAGTAGTTCTTTAATGAATTAAGGCCTAAAAAAACGCAGGATGAGATCAACTCATTCTGCGTTTTTTATTGGCTTAGTCGCTCGTTATAGAGAACGATTGTGCCAATCGATAATAGCGTGCAATCGTTGTGCGACGGTACGACCTACCGTCTCCGGATTGAGCATCCTTCGAATGTCCAGCATCGCTTGTTGGCCTAAACGATTACGTAATTCGGGTTTATCGAGCAGTTGTGCGATGCAAGTCGCAGCGTGTTCAATATCTGCTTCGGCCCACAATGGTCCTGCTGGATAGGCACCAACAGCGTGTTCTAGAGGTTTCAATTGAAATTCCACCGGCATAGAATTGTTTGCTGTCATGAAATCCATATTGGCGGACCAGCCAGTTGCCACCACCGCCTTACCCAAGTACATCATTTCTGCGGGCGCTAAGCCAAAGCCTTCAGCACGATGTAATGAAATTAGTATGTCGCAACATGATTGTAAATCCCAAGTTTGTTGTCGCGTTAAAAACTCATCGATGATGATGGTATTGGGCAAATCGGCCAAATAATCCGCTAGCTCCTGCGATGCTGCGGGATGCTTGTCGCGATTGATGGTTTTGACGACGAGTACCGCATCATCGCGATTTTTCGTCGCGAGGCGGAAGGCTGCAATCGCTGCCTTAGGATTTTTACGATGCTGATACGAGTGGAAGTCGTACATCACCAAAGCCAAAACTTTATTCTCTGGCAAACCGAAACTACCGCGTTGTACAGCGGGTGTCGCTTCAAATTGCAAAGCGTGCGGAATAACAATGACAGGTACAGGCGACACAGCTGCTACAGCATCGCGGACAAAACTGGAAGGTACCCAGACTTCATCTAAACCCGCAAATGCAGCAATATGCTCAGCTGGAATTTGCGGTTGTTCCCAGTGCCAGAAACCTATTCTGTAGGTGCATTCGTGTTTTATGGATTGTAAATGTTTCAGAGTATTTTTAGTTTGGTCGGCATTGACATAAACCAGATCGATCGCAAAATGCTCTTTCGACGCATTTTTTAAGGCCTGCGTGTCGCGTTGCGGATTAGACGATTGGAAGCCAACGTCGACCACAGAATAAGGCACGCTGATAGCTGAACAGGCGCGCGCTAATGAACGTGCTGCTTCACCTACACCTAATTCGGCTGCAATATAGCCAATCAAATTGATACCGCACGTAGTTATCGGTTTTTTGCTTGATTCGGCTACTTGCTTGGTCGATGGGCTTGAACTGGCTGTCGTAACTGATGCTGGCTTTTCTGAAATCGCCAATGAGTCCGTTCTAGCCAAAGAATTTTGTAGTAGTCGCCAAAGCGGCCAGAATAGGATGCGGCGTATCCAGCGTGGTTGTTTTCTACTCTCAGGTGAAAGCGCCACACCCAATAGCAAGCGATAGTAGCCACGTGTGCTACCTACGATTTGGCGATAGCGTTTCAATGCATCTGCTTCCGGTTTGCGCCATAGGAAGTAGTCATAAATTTTTTCTATACGTGCATTGGTGATAGGGCTGTCATCAGCGATGTTGGCTACTTGTGCAAAGGGGCTTTGTTTCAGTGTTTTTCTGAATGCCTCGTTTTCGCGAAAGTAGCGGCGAGCCTTCTCAGGGATAGGTCGGCCATCTTGGAAAAAACCAAATCCATAAGGGACGTTTCGATATTTTTCAATTCCATTTGCACGTACCGTATCACTATAATGCATCGCTAAGCGGGTCGCTAATGGATTCATGCTATCTAGCGTATAGCGATTCTGATGCTTGGAAAAAGGCTGAGGATTTGATGGGTTCAGGCCACTGAAGTGAAAAAATGCCAGACGCTCGCCATTCACCAACATTTCTTTATCGGCATTTTCGGTGATGTCTCTTTGCGCCAAGTTCCAATAGGCGACGTTGTAGCCTTGGTGACGCAAAATTTCAACATGATCGAATAAAGTTGGAACCAAGTCCATCCAACTTTGATCAACGAATATGCCGCTACTTAAGTCGACGACGCAGTCGCGTTCCAACTTACCTTGCCACCAGTGCAGAAAATCCCGCGTAATTGCTTGATTGCTGATCGCGCAAAATCCTAAGTTATAGGTGCCTGCATTGCGTATCTGTAATTCAGTCGGATTTTTATTATCCGTCATGGGGGCTAGTAAATGCGGTGTTAAAACAATGCTGGCTCCGGCAGAGAGCAAGTCGCTTATCTCTGTCAATGAACTGTATAGATAGATGTCAGGATCAATATAGAGTACTTCGTCATATGCCGCGTTTAGTAGATGTTCTAGCGCCCAAGGTTTGACCGCCGTATTGAGTTCCAAAATCGTGTACTGAAACGTGAATTCATCACCAAATGGCAAGTCTAATTGCGACAAGGTCAGCGTAGTGAATTCTTCCTTTAATTCACTGGCATACGATAAATCAGTGTCGACAATGACGCAGTAGCGGTCAGCACTTGGATGATGTGTTGCGACGCTCTGCATTAGACTGCGGGCAAAATGCAGATAGTTATTTGAAACGATAGTGACGATGGCTTGCTTTTTCATGTTTTTATTTGTGGTTTCAAGGATCAATACTCGATACTCAATGAGCACGGTATTCTAGTTGTTTATATTTCTTGCGCGCAAGTCTTAAGGACTATTTGAATTTCACAAGGCATGCGCTGGTGTTGCCTGGATATCCCGCAGTTCATCGGCGCTTCCTTCTTTGGGTAAATCAAATGAAGGAGCTGGTGTGTCGTCCATCGGTGTGCTGATGTCTAGTTGGATTTCTTCTTTCTTGGCTTCTACACTGTCTGTTGATACAAGCTGTGGAAACGCGATGATCAGACCAACCATAATAATTTGTATCAGAACAAACGGTATAGCGCCCCAATAGATGTCACTGGTGCGTATCGCTTTGGGAGCGACTGAGCGTAGGTAGAACAGCGCAAAGCCAAATGGCGGATGCATGAAAGAAGTCTGCATATTGACCCCAAGTAGCACACCGAACCAGACTAAATTGATACCTAATTTCTCGGCAACCGGACCTACCAATGGCACCAAAATGAATGCCAGTTCAAAGAAGTCGAGGAAAAAAGCTAATATGAAGAACAGAATGTTGACGACAATCAAAAAACCGATCTGACCGCCCGGCAAACCAGTCAGCAGATGCTCCACCCAGAGGTCGCCATTGATACCGCGGAACACTAGGGCAAAAACGGTAGAGCCAATTAAGATAAACATCACAAAGCAAGACAGGCGCGTGCTGGAATCCAAGGCTTGCTTGGTTAATTTTAGATTGAGTCTGCCGTTTAATAGCGCCAAAAGAATAGCGCCGCAAGCACCCATGCCGCCGCCTTCTGTAGGCGTTGCTATCCCTAAAAAGATCGTACCTAAAACCAAGAAAATGAGGGCGAGAGGTGGAATCAAAACGAATACAACCTGTTCGGCCATGCGGGACAATAAGCCGATTTTAAATCGACGATTAAGGTAAGCAAGTGCAAATGCAAAACCTATGCCGATCGTGGCAGAGTAGATACCGAGCTTGTCGAGGGCGACATCAGGATGTTTCGCTTGATAATAGTGTGCAAAGGCGAAACTGGCACCCGTCGCAGCTAGCAGTAACAATCCGAGTGAAATGAGGCCACTGTCGCCGTTGGCTTGGCGCAAATTGCGCGCTTCCAATGGCAAAGCTGGTACCCATTTCGGGCGTACTATCGACAAAATAAAGATGTAGAGCGCATACATAGCGGTTAGCAATAAGCCTGGCAAAAATGCTGCTTGGTACATATCGCCGACTGAGCGTCCTAATTGATCAGCCATGACGATCAATACTAGTGAGGGCGGGATAATTTGCGCCAAGGTGCCTGAGGCTGCGATGACCCCTGAGGCCACCTTTTTATCGTAGCCATATTTGAGCATAATCGGCAGTGAGATTAAGCCCATAGAAATGACTGAGGCTGCAACTACACCCGTGGTAGCCGCTAGCAGCGCGCCAACAAAAATGACCGCGTAAGCGACACCGCCACGCAAGGGGCCAAACAATTGACCTATCGTATCTAGCAAGTCTTCCGCCATACCTGATCGTTCTAGTATCAAGCCCATGAAGGTAAAGAAGGGAATCGCGAGTAAAGTGTCATTCGACATAATGCCGAAAATACGGTTAGGAATGGCTTGCATCAGTTCGGGCTTTAATAAACCCAATTCAATGCCGATGAAACCAAAAACTAATCCATTGGCAGCCAATGCGAATGCAACGGGAAAACCCGATAGCAAGAAAATTACTAAGGCGGCGAACATAATAGGTGCCAAATTGGCGATCAGAAAGGCAGTCATCGCTAGTCTCTTTTTATTTGATTTGATTGACTTCTTTGATCGCCGCGATTTCATCTTCAGGCGTGACCACTTGTTTTTCGAATGCGCTTGCTTCAACCAAACCACGCAAAAAACCGACGCGTTTGATGATTTCTGAAAAACCTTGAAGCAACATCAGCAAAAAGCCTAGCGGGATCAATAATTTTGCAGGCCAGACGATCAGGCCGCCTGCATTGCTAGACATTTCCTGGCTTTGTATAGAGTGCCAAGCATATGGGACGCCTAAGTAAAGTACCAGTGCCACCATAGGGAGTAGAAAAAAGATGAAACCGAACAGATCGATCCAGACTTGGGTGCGTTTTGAAAAACGTCCCGTTACTACGTCAATTCGCACATGCTCGTTACGACGTAAGGTATAGGAAGATCCCAGCAAGAATACCGCGGCGAATAGATACCATTGAATTTCTAGCCAACCATTCGAGCTATTATTCAAGCCATAACGCACCAGTGCATTTCCGCTGCAAATTAAGACTGCCGCCAACAGTGCCCAGCTAATTGCCTGACCTATCGTCTCATTGAGTGCATCAATTTTTTTTGAAATAAATAGTAGTGCCTGCATGCTTTGTCCCCCATTTTAGGCGTTATCGTTTTTATCGTTGTCGTTTTAATGATAGGTGCTGAAATTTTACAGATTGAGTTGTCACACTCATTAGATTGCAACTAATTGGAGTGCAGAGGCATTGTGGAATTTCTGCACTCCAATTAATGAAGAACGCTTTAAGCTACCGCAATTTGTTGACGCAGGCGAGCAATAGCCATACGTACTTGATTGGGCGCGGTGCCTCCTATGTGGTCACGAGCCGCAACTGAGCCTTCTAAAGTTAACACATGGAAGACATCTGCTTCAATTAAGCTAGAGAAAGCCTGTAAGTCACTAAGGCTCATATCGCTTAAATCGCAAGCTTTATCAACACAAGTGCGCACTGCGAGGGCTACTGCTTCATGCGCGTCACGGAACGGTAAGCCTTTTTTTACCAGATAGTCGGCTAAATCAGTGGCGGTCGCATAACCTTGTAATGCTGCCGCGCGCATCGCTTCAGGTTTCACCGTGATGCCGGTCGCCATATCTGCAAAAATGCGCAAGGTGTCAATCACCGTATCTGCGGTATCGAACAGCGGTTCTTTGTCTTCTTGATTGTCTTTGTTGTAGGCCAATGGCTGACCTTTCATTAACGTCAGCAAGGCAATTAAATTGCCATTGACACGACCGGTTTTGCCGCGCGCCAATTCTGGTACGTCCGGATTTTTCTTCTGCGGCATGATGGAAGATCCAGTGCAGAAGCGGTCTGCAATATCAATAAAACCGATGCGTGGGCTCATCCAAATGATCAATTCTTCTGACATGCGCGAGATGTGAGTCATAATCAAGGATGCTGCTGCGCAAAATTCAATGGCGAAATCGCGATCAGACACCGCGTCCAAAGAATTATGACAAACATCGTCAAATCCTAAAGTCCGAGCGACACGTTGGCGATCAATAGGGAAGGTGGTTCCCGCCAATGCGGCGGCACCGAGAGGTAAGCGATTGACGCGTTTGCGGCAATCTGCCAAACGTTCTGCATCACGACCAAACATTTCTACATAGGCCAGAATGTGATGACCAAACGTGATCGGTTGCGCCACTTGCATGTGAGTGAAGCCAGGCAAAATTGTGTCGCTGTGTTTTTCAGCTAAATCTAATAAAGCCAAACGGAAAGCGGCCAATAACTCCAAAATAGTATCAATCGCTGCGCGCATATACAGCCGGATGTCGGTCGCGACCTGATCATTACGTGAGCGACCTGTATGGAGACGTTTACCTGCATCGCCAACCAACTCGGTGAGACGCTTTTCGATATTTAAATGCACGTCTTCTAAATCCAATAGCCACTCGAACTTGCCTGCTTCAATTTCCGCGCTGATCTGCGCCATACCACGCTGTATGTCCGCATAATCTTGGCTGGAAATAATATCTTGTGCCTGCAGCATTTCAGCGTGGGCCAAAGAGCCTTGAATATCGAAACTCGCCATGCGGTTGTCAAAAAACACCGAGGCGGTGTAACGTTTCACCAAATCAGAGACAGGTTCTGAGAAACGCGCCGACCAAGCCTCGCTTTTTTTGGAAAATTGTGATGTCATAGTGGAGTAATTTAAGATGAAAAGTGAAACTACAAACGGTAACTTTGAATTTCTATGCTGGAGTCACTAGCGCGGTTTTCGCCATATTATCGATTTTATTGTGATTTTGTCACATTCTGCCAGCATTGATGTAATTACATTTGTCCGCGTTCGCTTGTAGTGTAAAAACATCACAGATTATACCGCGAGTCGTCTCCGGTTAAGCGATTTTTGCCGGATTCGCCCTAGCTTGAGCATGCCTTAGAGATAAACTGAGTTTATGTTCATTCAATTTGGTTTAAGTTAACTTTTGATTGCGTGTGTTAGCCGTAATTTCAAGTACAAACTGGTTTTTGTCTAATTTGGAGCACGATGAATAAATCTTTAACGCAAAGTAAGGAAGAAAATGCGAAGCAAGACATCACAAAGCAAGGGCCACAGGAAATCTTAATCCCAGATTATTGTAATTTGGGGATACTGATTCGTGTGTTGCTGTCTGCGAATTTGCTTGTTTTGTTATGTTTGTTGGCCCGTGGCCAAGGCTTTGCCCAGAATTTTCAAGATTTTCTTGATACCTCTATGCTGGTGGAATTGATAAGTCTGCTATCCATGGGTATTTTGTGTGGTTTTCGTCGCCTGCTTGAAAAGCAAACTGCGGCGAATTGGATGCAGCGAATGGTATGTGGTGCGGTACCCACTATCGTTTGTTTTTTTGTATTGACGTTCTTGATCGACATAGATTGGTTTGCCTTTGGTTTTCCGAATTTGCATTTGGGGTTTTCCACGCTCATATGTTTTTTGATGGGACTCGGTTTTCAACATTACTTTGAATTGCGCAATCGTGCTTTCTCTCCTGCTTTGGGAGAAGCGCGCTTGCAGGCTTTGCAAGCGCGAATAAGGCCACATTTCTTATTTAATAGTTTGAACGCGGTGTTGTCTTTAATCCGCACAGATCCTCGTCGCGCGGAAAATGCGCTGGAGGACTTGGCGGATTTGTTTCGTGTACTCATGCGAGACACGCGTGATATGACGACTCTGCAAGAAGAAATTACGCTGTGTAAACAATATCTGGCCATAGAAAAGATACGCCTCGGCGATAGGCTAGAAGTTGAATGGCAGATCACGCATTTAAACTCCACAGAACTAAGTACTACAAAAATTCCTAGCTTGCTATTGCAGCCCTTATTGGAAAACGCCGTGCACTACGGTGTGGAGCCAGCGACAAGTCCGGCTCCAATACAAATCTTCCTGCAAAAAAAATTGGATAAAATTGAAATAAAAGTCATAAACGTCTATCATCCTCATGCTCAATTGCCCTCTGGAAATCATATGGCACTGGAGAATATTCGTCAGAGATTAAAGCTACTTTACGATATTGAAGCACAGCTTTACAGCGAGATTGTCGAGACTAGATTTGAAGTGAAATTAGTATTTCCAGAAAAGACTTAAACAGGACGACTATGACTCGACCAACTATTTTAATTGTGGATGATGAAGCGCCAGCTAGGGCGCGTATGACTACCCTGATCTCTGATATACAAGATTCTTGTGCATGTGAGCTAGTAGGTGAGGCAGCAGACGCACAGACAGCCTTAGATTTATTGATGGAAAAGAATCCAGATATCGTTTTGCTTGATGTGCAGATGCCGGGCATGACAGGTATTGAATTGGCGCAGCACATTATTCATGCTAAGTTAGAAAAGCCACCAGCAATTATTTTTGTTACTGCATACGATGATTACGCTTTAAAGGCGTTTGAAGTGCATGCAATGGACTACCTGCTAAAACCAGTTCGCGCGACGCGTCTGTCTGAAGCCGTATTAAGGGT